>NZ_JAAALM010000743.1 GCF_009906395.1 Kineococcus indalonis | reverse complement strand
ATCGAGTCGTGCACCGCCACCGCGCCGGCCTCGCGCAGCTCGTCGACGGAGTAGCCGCCGGTGCGCACCGCGACGGCCGGCAGCTCCGCCTTCGCGGCCGCCTGCACGTCCCAGGTGGAGTCGCCGAGCACGACGCCGCCGCTGCCGCCCACCTTCTGCAGCGCGACCTGGAACAGGTCGGGGGCGGGCTTGGAGGACTCCGCGTCGTCGGAGGACGTCCACGCCTCGCACAGCTCCCGGGCGTCGAGCAGGTCCAGGAACGCGTCGACGTGCCGGCCCTTGCCGGAGGAGGCGAGCACGACCTTCCACCCGCGCCGGCCCAGCTCGGCGACGAGGTCGCGAGCGCCGTCGAAGGGCTGCACCTCGGGCAGCAGCCGGTCGAACTCCTCCACCCACGCCTCGCGGGCGTCGTCGCCGTGCTCGCGCTCGAACGCGTCGCCGGCGACGGCCGGCACGAGCTGGTCCCCGCCCATGCCGATCGCGCGGTGGATGCGCCAGACGGGCACGGTGAGGTCGTGGCGGCGGAACGCCCGGTACCAGGCGATCGAGTGCTGGTAGTTGGTGTCGACCAGGGTGCCGTCGACGTCGAGCAGAGCGGTGTCGGCCATGCCCGCCCCCTACCCGCGCTCGCGCGGGCCTACGCGGCGACGTCCACGCAGAACAGCTTGCGGGGGTCCTGCAGCATCGCCGGCGGCTGCACGTCGGAACGCTCCACGCGCCCGCCCCAGCGCACCCGGCGCCGGTGCGGCACCGCCACGCCCCTGCGGGCGTCGAACTCGTAGCCGCCGAGGACCTCGCCGAGCAGCAGCGCGCGCTCGCGCTCCACGGGCAGCGCGACCTCGTCGCCGGGGGCGAGCTCGTTGACGAAGGTGTCCAGCACGCGCAGGTCCTTGCCGGGGCGCTTGCCGGGCGAGACCTGCTTGAGCAGCTGGCGCAGCGTGGTGCCCTCCTCGGCCACGCGCACGTCGACGTCGACGCCGGACTCGGTGCCCAGCCCCACCACGCCGTCGGCGAGGAACTCCGCCAGCGCCTCGGGGCCGGAGGGCCGCACCACCCACACCAGGCGGCCGCCGGCGCGCGGGCGCGGCTCCAGCGAGGGCGGCTCGGGCCACACGTAGGGCAGGTCGTCGGGCTCGTCGTCGCCGAACAGGGGGCGGTAGGTGGCGGGGTCCTTGCGCAGCAGCGCGGAGCGGTGGCTCAGGTGCAGGGCCTCGTCGCCCAGCCAGTACGGCATGAGGCCCTCGGCGGCGAGCTCGGCCTGGGGGCGGCCGACGACCTCGGGGGCGAACTCCGCGATGAGGCGGCGGGTGGAGTCCGCGCGCCCGGTGCGGGTCCACTCGTCCACGCACGCCAGGCCGTAGCTGACCAGGGCGGGGGTGCAGCCGCGCCACATGCGCACCGCGGGGTGGTTCACCCAGCCGTAGTCGGGCAGCTCGATG
>NZ_JAAALM010000742.1 GCF_009906395.1 Kineococcus indalonis | reverse complement strand
AGCGGCCCCTGTCGCTGGGCGTGCGGCACGGCCGCATCACCGCCCTGGCCGGGCGCGACGCCGCCTGGGACGCCGCGCGCGAGCTCGTCCTGGCCGACGACGAGGTGCTGCTGCCCGGCCTGGTGGACACCCACGTCCACGTCAACGAACCCGGCCGCACCGAGTGGGAGGGCTTCGCCTCCGCCACCCGCGCCGCCGCCGCCGGCGGCGTCACCACGGTCCTCGACATGCCGCTGAACAGCGTGCCCGCCACGCTCGACCCGCACGCCCTGGACGTCAAGCGCGCCGCGGCCGCCGGGCAGTGCGCCGTCGACGTGGGCTTCTGGGGCGGGGCCGTGCCCGGCAACGCCGACGAGCTCGTGCCGCTGCTGGAGGCGGGGGCCTTCGGCGCCAAGTGCTTCCTGCTGGACTCCGGGGTGCCGGAGTTCCCACCGCTGGACCGCGCCGGCCTGGAGGAGGCCATGACGCGCCTGGCGGCCGCCGACGGGCTGCTGCTCGTGCACGCCGAGGACGCCGACGGCATCGCCGCCGCCACCGGTCCCGGCGGCCCCGTGTTCGCCGACTTCGTCGCCTCCCGCCCGCCCTCGGCCGAGGCCGCCGCCGTGCGCGCCGTCGCGCGGGCCGCCCTGCGCACCGGCGCGCGCGCCCACGTGGTGCACCTGTCCTCCGCGGCGGGCCTGGCCGAGGTCGCCGCCGCCCGGGCCGCCGGCGCCCGGCTGACCGCCGAGACGTGCCCGCACTACCTGGCCCTGGACGCCGCCCACGTCCCCGACGGGGCCACCCCCTTCAAGTGCTGCCCGCCGATCCGCGAGCGCGCCGAGCAGGACGCGCTGTGGGCGGGCCTGCTCGACGGCACCATCGACTGCGTCGTCTCCGACCACTCCCCGTGCACCGCGGACCTCAAGCGCCTGGACACCGGCGACTTCGGCGCCGCCTGGGGCGGCATCGCCTCGGTGCAGATCGGCCTGCCCGTGGTGTGGACGGCCGCGCGCGAGCGGGGCGTTCCGCTGGCGACCGTCGTGTCCTGGATGGCCGGCGCGACCGCGGACCTGGTGGGCCTGGGCGACCGCGGCCGCCTGGCCCCCGGGTGCGTCGCCGACCTCGCGGTCTTCGCCCCCGAGCAGGCGTGGACGGTGCGCGCCACCGACCTGCTGCACCGCAACGCCGTCACCCCCTACGACGGCCGGGCGCTGACCGGCGCGGTGCGCTCCACGTGGCGGCGCGGCGAGCGGGTCGACCTCGCCGGCGCACCGCGCGGTGAGCTGCTGCGGGCGCCGGCGCGCGCGGCGGTGTGAACGGGGGGTCCCCGGTGCACCCGCCCCCGCAGGGCCTCAGCGCCCGCCCGGCCCCTCGGCCGCGGCGAGCCCGCGCGTGAGGTCGACGACGCGGCTGGGGGGCGGGGGCGCGTCGAGGAAGAGGACCTCGTCGGGTTCGGCGGGG
>NZ_JAAALM010000741.1 GCF_009906395.1 Kineococcus indalonis | reverse complement strand
GCCGTGGTGCCGGTGGGGGTGGGGCTGCTCACGCGGCGGCCCCCCGCTCGCCGGTCAGCGCCAGGAACGCCTCCTCCAGGGAGGCGGTGGCCACCTCCAGGTCGCGGAAGTCCACCCCGCCGGTGACCAGGGCCCGCACGAACGCGTCGGCGTCGGGCACCAGCAGCTCCCAGCGGCCCTCGCGCCCGTCGGCGACGACCTCGGCACCGGCGCCCAGCGGCGCCGGCAGCGCGCCGGGCGGGGCGGCGAAGCGCACCCGGCGCAGCGCGGTGCGCCCGCGCACCTCCTCCACGGTGCCCTCGGCCAGGACCCGGCCGCGGTCGACGACGACGACCCGCGCGGCCAGCGCCTCGACCTCCTCCAGGTAGTGGCTGGTCAGCAGCAGGGTGCCGCCGGACTCCACGAACCCGCGCACCGCCGCCCACAGCGCGTGGCGGGCCGGCACGTCCAGGCCCGTGGTGGGCTCGTCCAGCAGCACCACGTCGGGGCGGCCCACGAACGCCAGCGCCACCGCCAGGCGCCGCTGCTGCCCGCCGGACAGCCCCCCGCACTGCCGCCCGCGCAGGTCGGCCAGCTCGAAGCGCTCCAGCACCTCCGCGCGCGGCAGCGGGTCGCGGTGGTGCCCGGCGACGAAGTCGACGACCTCCCCCACCTTCAGGGTCTGCGGCAGGCCGGTGGCCTGCGGGGTGACGCCCAGGCGGGCGCGCACGTGCGCCTCGCGCGGGTCGCCGCCGGCCAGGCGCACGGTGCCGCGGTCGGGGCGGCGCAGCCCGGCCAGCAGCGACAGCAGCGTGGACTTGCCGGCGCCGTTGGGGCCCAGGACCCCCACGGCCTCCCCCGGCCGGACGGCGAGGCTGACGTCGTCCAGGGCGACGACGTCGCCGAAGGTGCGGGTGACGCGGTCGACCTCGACCACGGGGGGTGAGCTCACGGGGGTCCTCCGTCGAGGAGCGGCACGGGCGGGGCGCTCCCCCGTCGTCCAGCAACCTGCCGAACCCGGTGGTGCCGCGCAAGGGCTCAGCGGCCGGCGGCGCTGAACCCGTCCAGGCGCGCCACCGCCCGGCTGCGCGCCCGCAGCTGCACCCCGCCGGCGAACTCCCCCGGCACCAGCGCCGCGAACGGCGGCACCACCCTCGCGCCGAGCACCACCACCGCCGTGCGGCCGTCCGGGCTGCCGGTGCCCGCCTCCACCCGCACCCCCGGCAGGTCCCCGCCGGCCGTGCGCAGGTACCGCTGAGCGCTGGCGCGCACGGAGGCGTCCGACAGCGGCACCGCCCCGCCCACCAGGCCGCCGGTGCCGCCGTAGTAGGCGCCCTCGTCCAGGGCGTCGGCGGCGTCGGCGGCCGCGGCGTCGGCCAGGGCGAACAGGCGCACCCGCTGCAGGTGCACCGCCGAGGCCGACGCCACGAGCAGCACCAGCACCAGCGCCACCAGCGCGAACCCCAGCGACAGC
>NZ_JAAALM010000740.1 GCF_009906395.1 Kineococcus indalonis | reverse complement strand
GTCCTGGCCCTGGCCGGGATCTCCGTCTCCCTCATGCAGACCCTGGTCATCCCGGTCGTGGGGCGGCTGCCGGTCCTGCTGGGCTCCACCGTGACGGACGGCACCGTGACGGACGGCACCGCGCAGCCGGCGCTGCCCCGCCAGCACCGCCCGGGCCACGCCCCGGCCGCTGCGCGGCGGGACCCACCTGCTCGTCACGGCCGTCCCGCAGCCGCCCCCGGACGCGACCCTCGTCACCGTCGGCGCGCCGGCTCCAGCCGAGGTGGACGTCGCGCGCCAGGGGCCGCGCCCACCCCCACCAGCACGAGCGCGCCGTAGCCGGCGGCGATCTGGAGCATGCTGAACGTCTGCGTCAGGCGCCCGGCGACCAGGCCGGGCACGGCGGCGCTGCTGTAGTTCACGAGGAACACGGTGGAGAGCAGCCCGGCGCGCTCGCCCGGCGCGGTGCGCGCCAGCAGGGTGCCCATGCCGCCGGTCTGGGCCGCTCCCTGCGCCACGCCCGCGAGCAGGCTCGCGCCGAGGAAGGGCCCGATCGCCTCGGCGCGCAGCGCCAGCAGCACCCCGGCCACGCACAGCGCGTAGGCCAGCGCCCCCAGCCGCACCGCCCGCTCCGGGCGCAGCCGGGCGGTCAGCGGGCCGCCGAGGACGCTGAGCAGGGTGAAGGAGCCGAACACGGCCGCCGCCGTCAGCGACGCCTCGGACCCCAGCTGGTCGGCGGCGATCGAGGGGCCGAACGCCTGGTAGAAGCCGCCCACCGACCAGGTCGCCAGGATCAGCCCGGTCACGGCCAGCAGGGGGCGCCCGGCGCCGGCGGGCACGAGCACGCGCGGGCGCAGCGAGGCCAGGGCGCGCCGCGCCGTGGTGCGCGCCACGGGCTCCGGGCCCAGCGCCACCAGGGCGGCGGCGGTCAGGAGCAGGACGGCGACCGCGGAGTACACCAGGTGGCGCGGCGCGGGGGCGTGGTCCACGAGCGCCCCGGACAGCAGCGCGCCGGCGGGGATGCCGAGCATGGGGGCGGCGCTGGTGACCACCGCCGGCAGCCAGCGGGGGCGCTCGGGCGCGCAGTCCACCGCGAGGGCGCCCAGCGCGCTGGAGGCCAGCCCGGTGGCCAGGCCCTGCAGCAGCCGGCCCGCGGCCAGGGCGCCGACGCCGTCCACGCCGAGCAGGACCAGCAGCCCCAGCGCCGAGGAGACCAGCGCGCCGACGCCCACGGGGCGGCGGCCCAGGTGGTCGGACAGGCGGCCCAGCACGAGCAGGGACAGCGCCGCGGCCGCCAGGTACACCACGGTCACCACGGACAGGTCGGCGTTCGTCAGCCCGTCCTGGGCGCGGTAGCTGTTGTAGAGCGGGATGGGGGTGCCCGCGGAGACGAACACCAGCACCAGGGCGGCGGAGGCGGCGGCGAAGCCGGCGGCGCGCGCGGGCCGGTGCGCGGCGCGCGCCGGGGCGGGTGC
>NZ_JAAALM010000073.1 GCF_009906395.1 Kineococcus indalonis | reverse complement strand
CCGGCGGGTAGGGTCCGGGCCGTGAGCCACGCCGCCGAGCCCGCAGCCGCCCTCGAGGTGGCGACCGTGCTGGCCGACCCCGCCGCGCTGCCCACCTACGCCCACCCCGGCGACGCCGGGGCCGACCTGACCACCCGCGTCGACGTCGTCGTCGGCCCCGGGGAGCGGGTCACGGTGCCCACGGGCGTGTCCATCGCCCTGCCCGAGGGGTACGCGGCGTTCGTCGTGCCCCGCTCGGGGCTGGCCGCGCGCCGCGGGCTGACCACGCTCAACGCCCCCGGCACCGTCGACGCCGGGTACCGCGGCGAGATCCGCGTCACGCTGCACAACACCGACCTGCGCGAGGCCGTGGAGCTGCGCGCGGGGGACCGCGTGGCCCAGCTCGTCGTGCAGCGCGTGGAGCGGGTGCGCTTCCTGCCGGTGGACCGGCTGCCCGGCTCCGCGCGCGGCGAGGGCGGCCACGGCTCCACCGGCGGCTCGGGCGCGCTCGCCGCGGCCGGGGGCGTCGACGCGCTCGCGCCGCACCACGCAGACCAGAGCACCACCACCGGGGAGGGACGACCGTGAGCCTGTTCCGCCGCAAGCGCGTCAAGGACGCCGAGGCCGACACCGCGACCACCGCGAGCACCGACGCCGCGAGCACCGAGACCGCGAGCACCGACAGCGCGAGCACCGACAGCGCGAGCACCGACAGCGCGAGCACCGCGACCGCGAGCACCGCGACCGCCGGCCGCGGTGACGCGGAGCAGCCGGCCGGGGGCGCCGCCGCGCCGGCCCCGGACCGCTCCCGCGGCCCGTTCGACGCCTCGGAGGTGCCCGCCGAGGACGGCCGCCTGCCCCTGGGCGGCCTGCGCCTGGCCGGGCGCGAGGGCATGGAGCTGCGCTTCGAGGTCGAGGAGGCCGGTCAGCGCGTCATCGCGGTCACCGTCGGCCTGGGCGGCTCGGCCGTGCAGCTGCAGGTCTTCGCCGCCCCGCGCAGCAGGGGCGTGTGGGACGAGATCCGCGCCGAGATCGCCGCGGCCGTCGGCGCGCAGGGCGGCGTCGCCGAGGAGCGCGCCGGCTCCTTCGGCGCGGAGCTGCTGTGCCGGCTGCCGGTGCGCACCGAGGACGGGCGCACCGCGCACCAGCCCACCCGCTTCGTCGGCGTGGACGGGCCGCGCTGGTTCCTGCGGGCCGTCTTCTCCGGGCCGGCCGCGCACGACGAGCAGGCCGCCGCGCCGCTGGAGGACGTCCTGCGCGACGTCGTGGTGGTGCGCGGCACCGAGGCCATGGCGCCGCGCGAGCTGATCCCGCTGGCGCTGCCGGAGGCGCGCCCGCAGCCGCCGGCCGACCAGGACGAGCAGGGCGGCGCGGGCCACCCGGGCGGGCGCGAGGAGCTCGAGCCGTTCGAGCGCGGACCGGAGATCACCGAGGTCCGCTGAGGCGCCCGGACGGGTCGTCGGGGGCGACCGGGTCACGCAGGGCGCCCCGGGGTCCTACTCTGGTGGCCGTGTCGAAGTCGTCGGTGCTGAGCACGCCCCTCTGGCGGCGCGCGCTGCAGCGTTTCACCGCTTCCGAGTCGGACCTCGCGGCGGAGGAGGCCCAGCAGGACGCCGTGCGCCACGGCGGGACCCCCTGCCAGGCCATCCCCAACCGCACCCGCGCGTGCGTGTGCGGGACCCTGCGCTCGGTCACCCTGCGCCCGCGCGGCGGCGTGCCCGCGCTGGAGGCGGAGCTGTTCGACGGCTCCGGCTCGGTGGCGCTGGTGTGGCTGGGCCGCCGGCGCATCGCCGGGGTGGAGCCGGGGCGCCGGGTGAAGGCGCGCGGCCTGGTCGCCGACGACGACGGCCAGCGCGTGATCTTCAACCCGGACTACGAGCTCCTCAGCGCCGAGAGCCCGTGACGGGGCCGCTGACGGGGTCCGCGGGGGGCGCGGACGGCGCGGGCCCCGCCCCCACCACGGTCGAGGAGGTCGTGCGCCGGCGGCTGTCGGCCGCCCTGGGCGGCTGGCGGGGCCTGCTGGACTCCGCCGCCCCCGCGCTGGCCTTCCTCGTGGCGTGGCTGGTCACCTCCGACCTGCTGGTGTCCGTGGGCGTGTCCGTGGCGGTGCTGCTGGTGGCCCTGGTGGCCCGCGTGGCGCGGCGCGAGACCGTCCAGCACGCCCTGGGCGGGGTCCTGACGACCGCGGTGGCCGCGTTCATCGCCTCGCGCACCGGCCGCCCCCAGGACTACTTCCTGCCCGGGATCCTGCTCAACGCGGGCCTGGCGGTCCTCTTCGCGGCCTCCATGGCGGCGCGCTGGCCCGTGGTCGGCTTCGTGGTGGGCGCCGTCACCGAGGACCCCACCGCGTGGCGCCGCGACCGGGGCGTGGTGGCGCTGTGCCAGAGGCTCACCGGCCTGCTGCTGGCCGGCTACGTGCTGCGGGTGGCGGTGCAGCTGCCCCTGTACCTGGCGGGCAGCACCACGGCGCTGGCGGTGAGCAAGCTCGTGCTGGGCTGGCCGCTGCTGGTGCTGGGCGTGGTGGTCGCCGGCGCGGTGCTGCTGCGCGGGCGCACGCCGCTGGAGCCCGGCGGGGTCCTGGACGGGGCGCCGGCCGCCCCGCCGGCCTGAGCCCCGCCGGACCGCACCCCGCCGGCGTCAGGGGGCGCCGAGCAGCGAGCGCAGCTCCGCCTCGGCCTCGGGCACGCTGAGGAACATCAGGTGGTCGCCCACCTCCAGCACGTCGTCGGCGGTGGGCGGGATGGGGCGGTCCCCGCGCACGATGGCGACCAGCACGGCGTCGACCGGCAGCGGGATCTCCCCGACGGTGCGGCCCACGACCGGGCTGGAGCCCTCCAGGGTGTACTCGGCCATCGAGGTGTTGCCCTGCTGGAAGGTGAACAGGCGCACCAGCTCACCGACGCTGACGGCCTCCTCCACCAGCGCCGTCATCAGCCGCGGCGTGGACACCGCCACGTCCACGCCCCACGCCTCGTCGAAGAGCCACTCGTTCTTGGGGTTGTTCACGCGCGCGACCGTGCGCGGCACGCCGTACTCGGTCTTGGCCAGCAGCGAGACGACGAGGTTGGCCTTGTCGTCGCCGGTGGCGGCCACGACGACGTCGCAGTCGGCCAGCTCGGCCTCGTCCAGGCTGGAGATCTCGCAGGCGTCCGCGAGCAGCCACTGCGCGTCGGGCACGCTGTTGATCTTCATGGCGGCGGGGGAGCGGTCCACCAGCAGCACGCGGTGCGAGTTGGCCAGCAGCTCGCGCGCGATGGAGCGCCCCACGATCCCGGCACCGGCGATGACGACGCGCATCAGGCCCCCTCCTCCGGCGCGGCGGCCAGCACGGCGGCGGCGACCGCCGCGCGCTCCTCCGCGACCACGACGTGCACCAGGTCGCCCTCCTGGTGGACCATCCCCTTGACGGGCACCACGCCCTGGCCCAGCCGCGTGACGTACGCCACGCGCACCCCGGCGGCGGCCTCCAGGGCGTGCAGGGGCCGGCCCACCCACGACTCGTGCACCGGCGCCTCCACCATCACCACCCGCCCGCTGGCGTCGCGGAACTCGCTCAGCGCCCCCTCGGGCACCAGGCGGCGCAGCACCTGGTCGGCCGTCCAGCGCACCGTGGCGATGGTGGGGATGCCCAGGCGCTGGTACACCTCGGCGCGGCCGGGGTCGTAGATGCGCGCCACGACGGTCTCCACGCCGAACTTCTCGCGGGCCACGCGCGCGGCGAGGATGTTGGAGTTGTCGCCGGAGGAGACGGCCGCGAAGGCGTCGGCCTGGTGGATGCCGGCCTCCACGAGCGTGTCGTGGTCGAAGCCGACGCCCGTGACGCGCTGGCCGGCGAAGGAGGTGCCCAGGCGGCGGAAGGCGTCGGCGTTCTGGTCCACCACGGCCACGCTGTGCCCGCGCTGCTCCACGGTCAGGGCCAGGGTGGAGCCGACGCGGCCACACCCCATGATCACGAAGTGCACGACCCCTCCGGTGCGTCTGGGCGCTCGGGCCGCCGGCTCCTCCGGCGGGTGCCCCGGGCCGGGACGCTACCGCTTCGGCCCCGGCACCGCCCCGCCGGGCGCCCGGGCCGCCGAGTGCCCGCCGCGGGAGCCGCGCGGGCCTAGCATGGGTGGACGTGCCCTCTGTGACGGACGCGGTCAAGCGCGTGCTCGTCGGCCGGCCGTTCCGCAGCGAACGCCTGTCCGAGACCCTCCTGCGCAAGCGCATCGCGCTCCCGGTCTTCGCCTCCGACGCCCTGAGCTCGGTCGCCTACGCCCCCGACGAGGTCTTCCTGACCCTGTCGATCGCGGGCATCGCCGCCTACGCCTTCTCGCCGTGGATCGCCGCGGCGGTCGTGGTGGTCATGCTGGTGGTGGTCGCCTCCTACCGGCAGAACGTGCACGCCTACCCCTCGGGGGGCGGCGACTACGAGGTGGCGACGGTCAACCTGGGCCCCAGCGCGGGCCTGACGGTGGGCAGCGCCCTGCTGGTGGACTACGTGCTGACGGTGGCGGTGTCCATCTCCTCGGGCGCGCAGTACGCCGCCACCGCGATCCCGGTGCTGCGCGGGCACGAGGCGCTGTTCGCGGTGGTGCTGGTGGTGCTGCTGATGACGGTGAACCTGCGCGGCATCCGCGAGAGCGGCACCGCCTTCGCGGTCCCGACCTACATCTTCATGTTCTCGATCATCGGCATGGCGCTGTGGGGCTTCGGCCGGTACCTGTTCGGCGACCTGCCGCAGGCGCCCAGCGCCGGCTTCGAGCTGGCCGCCGAGCACGACATCTCCGGGGGCCTGACGAGCCTGACGGGCGCCTTCCTGATCCTGCGGGCGTTCTCCTCCGGCGCGGCGGCCCTGACGGGCGTGGAGGCCATCAGCAACGGCGTGCCGGCCTTCCGCAAGCCCAAGAGCCGCAACGCCGCCACCACGCTGCTGCTGCTGGGCCTGATCAGCGTGACGATGCTGGTGAGCATCATCGCGCTGGCCAACCTCACGCACGTGCGCTTCGCCGAGGACCCGGGGGTGCAGCTGCTGCGCGACGGCGTGCCGGTGGGCGAGACCTACGTGCAGGACCCCGTCATCGGCCAGCTCGCGGCCACGATCTTCGACCACTTCACCCTGGCCTTCTACCTCGTGACCGCCGCGACCGGCGTGATCCTGGTGCTGGCGGCCAACACGGCGTTCAACGGCTTCCCGGTGCTGGCCTCGATCCTGGCCCGCGACGGCTACCTGCCCAAGCAGCTGCACACCCGCGGCGACCGGCTGGCCTTCTCCAACGGCATCATCGCGCTGGCCGGCGCGGCGGTCGTCCTGATCCTGGCCTTCGACGCGCAGGTCACCCGGCTGATCCAGCTCTACATCGTCGGCGTCTTCGTCTCGTTCACCATGAGCCAGACCGGCATGATCCGGCACTGGACGCGGCACCTGCGCACCGAGGCGGACCCGGCCGCGCGCGGGCGCATGAAGCGCTCGCGCGTCATCAACTCGATCGGCCTGGGCCTGACCGGCCTGGTGCTGGTGATCGTGCTGCTGACGAAGTTCACCCAGGGCGCGTGGATCGCGATCCTGGCGATGGTCGTGATCTTCGCGAACATGAAGCTGATCCGCCGGCACTACACCTCCGTGGCCCGCGAGCTGGAGATCGCGCAGGACGCCAAGGCCAAGGCGCTGCCCACCGGGGTGCGCAGCGTGGTGCTGGTCTCCAAGCTGCACAAGCCGACCCTGCGGGCGCTGGCCTACGCGCGCGCGGCGCGGCCCACGGAGCTGCAGGCGGTCACCGTGGCCGTGGAGCCGGAGGAGACCGCGGCGCTGCAGGCGCGCTGGGACGCGCTGAACCTGCCGATCCCGCTGACGGTGCTGGACTCGCCCTACCGCGAGATCACCCGCCCCGTGATCGAGCACGTCAAGGCGCTGCGCGCCCGGTACCCGCGCGACCTGGTCACCGTCTACGTGCCCGAGTACGTCGTGGGCCACTGGTGGGAGACGCTGCTGCACAACCAGTCGGCCCTGCGCCTGCGCGCGCGCCTGCGCTACACGCCGGGCGTGATGGTGGCCAGCGTGCCCTGGCAGCTGAGCAGCTCCGAGGGCATGGAGGACCGCGCGGAGCGCTCGGCGCCCGGCCTGGTGCGCCGCGGCGACTTCGGCCCGACGCCCACCCGTCCGCAGGCGTCCTCGCCCACCGCCGTGACGCCCCCCGGGCCCGGCGACGGAGAGCGCGAGGGGGCCCGGTGAGCCGCCCCGCGCGCGCGGGCGCGCCCGGCGCCGGCCGCGGCCGGCGCACCCGCCAGGCCCCCGAGCGGGGCGCGGACCGCACCGGCACCGAGTTCGAGGTGGAGGTCGGCCCCGTCGCCCACGGCGGGCACTGCGTGGCCCGCCACGAGGGCCGGGTGGTCTTCGTGCGCCACGCCCTGCCCGGCGAGCGGGTGCTGGTGCGGGTCACCGAGGGCTCGGAGGGCTCGAGGTTCTGGCGCGCGGACGCGGTGCGCGTGCTGCGCGCCGACCCCGACCGCGTCGAGCAGCCGTGCCCGGTGGCCAAGCCCGGCCTGTGCGGCGGGTGCGACTTCCAGCACGCGGCGCTGCCGCGCCAGCGCGCCCTGAAGGCCGAGGTGGTCGCCGAGCAGCTGCGCCGCCTGGCCGGGCTGGAGGTGCCCGTGGAGGTGGAGGAGGTGCCGCTGCCGGCGGGCGCCCCGGTGCCGGAGCACCCGGGCCTGCGCTGGCGCACCCGCACGCAGTTCGCCGTGGACGCCGAGGGCCGCACCGGGCTGCGCCGGCACCGCTCGCACGACGTGGTGCCGCTGGTGGACTGCCCCATCTCCACGCACGGCGTGGTGGGCAGCGGCGTGCTGGCCCAGCGCTTCGGCAACGTGGAGTCGGTGGAGGTGGCGGCCGGGTCCGACGGCGGCGAGCCGCTGGTGGTGGTCACCCCCGGCGCGGGCGCGCACGCGCACCTGCCCAAGCTGCCCGGCGCCTCGGTGGCCGTGCGCACCCCCGAGGGGCTGCACCGCGTCAGCGGGCGCACCTGGGTCGGCGAGCGGGTGCGGGTGCGCGGGGAGGAGCTGGCGTTCCGCGTCGGCGGGGCCGGCTTCTGGCAGGTGCACGCGGGCGCGGGCACGGCGCTGACGGAGGCGGTGCTGGACGCGCTGGAGCCGCGCGAGGGCGAGCGCGCCGTGGACCTGTACGCCGGGGCGGGGCTGTTCACCGCGGTGCTGGCGCGCGCGGTGGGCGAGCGGGGCGCGGTGCTGGCCGTGGAGGGCGAGGCGCGCGCGGTGCGCGACGCCCGGCGCACCCTGCACGGCGTGCCGCAGGTGGAGCTGTGGGAGGGGCCGGTGGAGGAGGCGCTGGCCGAGCCGGAGCTGGCCGCCTCCCGCGCGGACCTGGTGGTGCTGGACCCGCCGCGCGCGGGCGCCGGCCGCGAGGCCGTGGCCGGGATCGCCGCGCTGCGCCCGCGCGCGGTGGCGTACGTGGCGTGCGACCCGGCGGCGCTGGCGCGGGACCTGGCGACCTTCGCCGAGCACGGGTACGCGCTGGACGGGCTGCGCGCCTTCGACCTGTTCCCCATGACGCACCACGTGGAGTGCGTGGCGCGGCTGGTGCCCGCGGGCTGAACCCGGCGGGGCGGGCGCGGGACGCGGGGGGCGCCCCGGTGGTATCTTGACGTCGAGATAAATGGTCGCGGTCCCGGTGGGGGTGCCGCCGCGCGCGGGGCGCGCGAGTGGCAGCATCGGACGCGACGCCCGACCCGCGACGACGTCGAAGCGGACGACGAGTGAGGAGCTCACGGTGAGCAGCCAGAACAGCTTCCAAGCCAAGGCTACCCTAACGGTCGGCGGCACCGACTACACGATCTTCCGCCTCGCGGCGGTCGAGGGCGCGCAGGAGCTGCCCTTCAGCCTGAAGGTGCTGCTGGAGAACCTGCTGCGCACCGAGGACGGCGCGAACATCACCGCCGACCACATCCGCGCCCTGGGCGGTTGGGACCCCTCCGCCCAGCCGGACACCGAGATCCAGTTCACGCCCGCCCGCGTGATCATGCAGGACTTCACCGGCGTGCCCTGCATCGTCGACCTGGCCACCATGCGCGAGGCCGTGGCCGAGCTCGGCGGCGACCCCACCCGGGTCAACCCGCTGTCCCCGGCCGAGCTGGTCATCGACCACTCCGTCATCGCCGACGTCTTCGGCCGCCCCGACGCCTTCGAGCAGAACGTCGAGATCGAGTACGGCCGCAACCGCGAGCGCTACCAGTTCCTGCGCTGGGGCCAGACCGCCTTCGACGACTTCAAGGTCGTCCCCCCGGGCACCGGCATCGTCCACCAGGTCAACATCGAGCACCTGGCGCGCGTGGTCTTCCCCCGCGAGGTCGGCGGCGAGCTGCAGGCCTACCCCGACACCCTCGTGGGCACCGACTCGCACACCACGATGGTCAACGGCCTGGGCGTGCTGGGCTGGGGCGTGGGCGGCATCGAGGCCGAGGCCGCGATGCTCGGCCAGCCGGTCTCGATGCTCATCCCGCGCGTGGTGGGCTTCAAGCTCTCCGGCTCCATCCCCGCCGGCGCCACCGCCACCGACGTCGTGCTGACGATCACCGAGGTGCTGCGCAAGCACGGCGTCGTGGGCAAGTTCGTGGAGTTCTACGGCGAGGGCGTCGGCGCCGTGCCGCTGGCCAACCGCGCCACCATCGGCAACATGAGCCCGGAGTTCGGCTCCACCGCGGCGATCTTCCCGATCGACGACGTCACCCTGGACTACCTGCGCCTGACCGGCCGCAGCGAGGAGCAGGTCGCCCTCGTGGAGGCCTACACCAAGGAGCAGGGCCTCTGGCACGACCCGGCCCGCGAGGCGAAGTACTCCGAGTACCTCGAGCTGGACCTGTCCACCGTCGTGCCCAGCATCGCCGGCCCCAAGCGCCCGCAGGACCGCATCGTCCTGACCGAGGCCAAGGAGGCCTTCCGCGCCGCCCTGGGCGACTACGTCACCGACGCCCCCGCCGGCGACGCGCCCTCCAGCGCGATGAGCGACGTGATCGACGCGGTGGCCGGCTCCTCCCAGGACGAGGCCAGCGCCGAGAGCTTCCCCGCCTCCGACGCCCCCTCGGCCTCGCACAGCGACGAGCGCGACGAGCCCGCCGCCCCCGGCCACGCCAGCGGCCGCCCCTCCAGGCGCGTGCCGGTGACCATGGCCGACGGCACGCGCACCGAGATCGACCACGGCGCCGTCGCCATCGCCTCGATCACCAGCTGCACCAACACCTCCAACCCCTCGGTGATGGTGGCGGCCGCGCTGCTGGCCAAGAACGCCGTCGAGCGGGGCCTGACCCGCAAGCCGTGGGTGAAGACCTCCCTGGCCCCCGGCTCCAAGGTCGTCACCGACTACTACGACAAGGCCGGGCTGACCCCGTACCTGGAGAAGCTGGGCTTCCACCTCGTCGGGTACGGCTGCGTCACCTGCATCGGCAACTCCGGACCGCTGCCCGAGGAGGTCTCCGCCGCGGTCCAGGAGAACGACCTCGCCGTCACCGCGGTGCTCTCCGGCAACCGCAACTTCGAGGGCCGGATCAACCCGGACATCAAGATGAACTACCTCGCCTCCCCGCCGCTGGTCATCGCCTACGCGATCGCCGGCACCATGGACTGGGACGTCGAGAACGACCCGATCGGCCAGGACGAGTCCGGCCAGGACGTCTTCCTGCGCGACATCTGGCCCGACGCGGCCGAGGTGGAGCGGGTCATCGGCGAGGCCATCAGCAAGGACATGTTCGTCAAGGACTACGCGGACGTGTTCGCCGGCGACGAGCGCTGGCAGGGCCTGCCCACCCCCGAGGGCGACACCTTCGCGTGGGACGCGGGCTCCACCTACGTGCGCAAGCCCCCGTACTTCGAGGGCATGCAGGCCGAGCCGGCGCCGGTCGCCGACATCTCCGGCGCCCGCGTGCTGGCGCTGCTGGGCGACTCGGTCACCACCGACCACATCTCGCCCGCCGGGTCCATCAAGCCCGACAGCCCGGCCGGCACGTACCTCTCCGAGCACGGCGTGGAGCGCAAGGACTTCAACTCCTACGGCTCGCGCCGCGGCAACCACGAGGTGATGATCCGCGGCACGTTCGCCAACATCCGGCTGCGCAACCTGCTGCTGGACGGCGTCTCGGGCGGCTTCACCCGCGACTTCACCGCCGGTGGCGAGCAGAGCACCATCTACGACGCCGCGCAGAACTACGCCGCGGCCGGCACCCCGCTGGTCGTGCTCGGCGGCAAGGAGTACGGCTCGGGCTCCTCGCGCGACTGGGCGGCCAAGGGCACCGCGCTGCTGGGCGTCAAGGCCGTCATCACCGAGAGCTTCGAGCGCATCCACCGCTCCAACCTCATCGGCATGGGCGTGGTGCCCCTGCAGTTCCCGGCGGGGGAGTCCGCGGCGAGCCTGGGCCTGGACGGCACCGAGACCTTCGACGTCACCGGCCTGACCGAGCTGAACTCCGGCACCACCCCGCGCACCGTGCAGGTGACCGCCACCAGGGAGGACGGCTCCACCGTGCGCTTCGACGCGGTCGTGCGCATCGACACCCCCGGTGAGGCGGACTACTACCGCAACGGCGGCATCCTGCAGTACGTGCTGCGCTCGCTGACGAACGCCTGACGTCCGCGCCGCAGCCGACGGGCGGTCACCCCCAGGGGGGTGAGCGCCCGTCGGCGTCCCCGGCGCCCGCGCCCGGGGGCCGGCGCGCCCGCGCAGCGTGGTCACCCTCACCCGGACGGGTGCGTCCGCGGGGGTCAACCCCGCGCCGCTGCGTGCCGATGGGGGACCCGGGAGGTCCCGCGCAGGGGCCCGCGGCGAGGACGGGGCGAGGCGTGTTCGACGAGGCGTGGCGCAGCCAGGGCGAGGACGTCGCCCCGGGGGTCGCCGCTGCCCTCCTGCACCTGGTCGCCGGCGGCGGCCAGGTGCAGGAGG
>NZ_JAAALM010000739.1 GCF_009906395.1 Kineococcus indalonis | reverse complement strand
CGCGGCGGACGCCAGCCGGTCGCCCTCGTGGGCGTGGAGCGGGGCGGTGGGCACGCAGGGGGTGTCGGAGCGCCGCGCCCCCTCCTCCAGCGCTGCGGCGGTCTTTCACCCGGGCGGTCCACCCCGTCACCGACGGTGCCGGTGGATCGGGGCGACCGGCTGGCGTCCGCCGCGAGCTACCGCTCCGCGGACGCCGCGGACGACCCCGCGCTGCAGGCCCTGGCCGAGGCCGCCGCGCGCGCCCTGGGGGCGCCGGTGGCGGGGCTGTCGCTGATGGGCGCCGACGAGCAGCACTACCTGGCGCGCGTGCAGGTGCCCACCGTGGTGCTGCCGCGCCACCTGTCGCTGTGCACGCACACCGTCTCCGGCGGCCGGCCCGTCGCCGTCGGCGACACCCTGGCCGACCCGCGCTTCGCCGACCACCCCCTGGTCACCGGCGAGCCGCACCTGCGCGCCTACGCCGGCGTGCCGCTGTTCGGGCGCGACGGGCTGCCGGTGGGCTCGCTGTGCGTGCTCGACGTGCGCCCGCGGGGCTTCGGCGCCGCCGACGTGGCCGTGCTGGAGCGCCTGGCGCGCGCCGCGGGGGAGCTGCTGGAGCTGCACCGCCGCGACGCCGGCGCCGGCCTGGCCGGGCGCGACGTGCTCGCCGAGAGCCTGCGGCTGCGCCGCGCCGTCGACGACGGCGAGCTGCGCGTGCACTACCAGCCGGTCGCCGACCTGCGCACCGGGCGGGTGGCGGCCGTGGAGGCGCTGGTGCGCTGGCAGCACCCCGAGCACGGGCTGCTGCCGCCGGCGCGCTTCGTGCCCGTCGCCGAGGCCAGCGGCCTGGTCGTGGCCCTGGGCCGGCACGTGCTCACCGAGGCGTGCCGGCAGGTGGCCGCCTGGCGCGCCGCCGGGCCGGGCACCGCCGGGCTGCGCCTGGCCGTCAACGTCTCCGGCCGCCAGCTCGCCGAACCCGGCGTGGTGGGCACGGTGCACCGGGCCCTGGAGGAGGCCGGGCTGCCGCCGGGCGCGCTGACGCTGGAGCTGACCGAGACCGCCCTGGTGCACGGCGGCGACGTGCAGCCGGCGCTGCGCGAGCTGCGCGCCGGCGGGGTGCGCCTGGCGCTGGACGACTTCGGCACCGGCTACTCCTCGCTGGCGTACCTGCGCGACTTCCCCGTCGACGAGCTGAAGGTGGACCGCGGCTTCACCGCCTCCCTGGGGGAGTCGGCGCGCTCGGTGAGCATCACCGCCGCCGCGGTGGGCCTGGCGCACGAGCTGGGCTGCGAGGTCGTCGTGGAGGGCGTGGAGACGCCGGCGCAGCTGGCGCACGTGGCGGGCCTGGGCGCCCGGTACGCGCAGGGCTACCCGCGCGCCGGGGCGGGCGCGGGCACGGGCACGGGGACGGGGACGGCCCAGGTGGCGCCCAGCTCGCAGCCGGCGGCCGCCCGCGGCGGGGCCAGCAGGTAGCCC
>NZ_JAAALM010000738.1 GCF_009906395.1 Kineococcus indalonis | reverse complement strand
GCTCGCCGAGGGCGCCGCCCGCGTCGACGACGGCGCGGGCGCCCTGGTGGGCGGCGCCTCGCAGGCCCGCACCGGCGCCGGGGAGCTGGCCGAGGGCACCGGGCAGCTGGCCGACGGCAGCGGCACCCTGGCCGCGCAGCTGCGCGAGGGGCAGGCCGAGGTGCCCGCCCAGGACGCGGCGGAGGCGCAGCGCCGCGCGGGCGTGGTCGCCGCGCCCGTGGAGGCGCAGCGGGTGCGGGCGCACGCGGTCGCGCACTACAGCGACGGGCTGGCCCCGCTGTTCGTGCCGGTCTCGCTGTGGGTGGGCGGGATGGTCACGTACATGGTGCTGCGGGCGGTCTCGCCGCGGG
The DNA here is from genome assembly GCF_009906395.1 of Kineococcus indalonis. Lineage (GTDB taxonomy): Bacteria > Actinomycetota > Actinomycetes > Actinomycetales > Kineococcaceae > Kineococcus > Kineococcus indalonis. Next base: position 1,106 of record NZ_JAAALM010000738.1, on the reverse strand, counting down.
CGCTGGCCTCGACGGCGGGCTCGCTGCGCACGGCGCTGGCCGGGCTGCTGCCGGGGGCGGTGCTGGGCGTGCTGCAGGCGGTGGTGCTGCAGGCGGTGCTGCTGCTGGCGGTGGGCGTGGAGTCCCCCTCGCCGCTGCTGACGGTGGCGTTCACGGCGCTGGTGGCGGTGGTGTTCACCGCGGCGCACCAGTGCCTGATCGCCCTGCTGGGCGGTCCGGGCCGGCTGGTGGCGCTGGTGCTGCTGGTGCTGCAGCTGACCTCGGCGGGGGGCACCTACCCGGTGGGCACCTCCCCGGCGTTCTTCGGGGCGATCCACCCGTACCTGCCGATGACGTACGCCACCGAGGGGTTGCGGCACCTGGTCAGCGGCGCGCCGGGCGGGCCGGTGCGGCTGGACGCGGCGGTGCTGGCCGGCTTCGGCGTGCTGGCGCTGGCGGTCACGGTGCTGGCCTGCCACCGCCGGCGCACCTGGACGGTGGCGGATCTGCACCCCAGCCTCAGCCTCTGAGCCCCGCCCCGGCCCGGGGCCCCAGCTCCCGGGGCCGGGAGCGGGAGCTGGGTCAGGACGGCGGGAGCAGCTGCTCGGGGAAGCAGACGTTCGAGCGCTGCGGGGCCGGGGTGGCGGCGAAGACGCTGTCGCACCAGGTGCGCACGTCGTCGGCGCCGGCGAACGGGCCGGCGGCGAGGGTCGTCCAGTAGGGGTTGCCGCGCGCGTCGACGGTGCGCTCGCCGAAGTCGGTGCTGGCCAGGACGAAGACGTCCGGGCCGGCCACCCCGGCGGCCAGGCGGCGGGACTGCTCGAGGATGTCGGCGGCGTAGAAGGTGCTGCTGCCGTTGGCGGCGGTCTGCTCGGGGTCGGTGGTGCCCACGCTCTTGGCGGCCAGCTGCGCGACCCACTGCCCGCGGGGGGCGTGGGCGGCCAGGCCGGCGGCGCGCAGCTGCTGCAGCTGCGCGAGCGCGGCGGCGTCCTCGGCCGCGGTGTCGACCGGGGCCGCGCTCGTGCGCGGCACGCCGGGCACCACCGCGGTGCCGCCGACCGCGGTGCCGGTGGCGGCCGCGGTGCCGGTGGCGGCCGCGGTGCCGGTGGCGGCCGCGGTGCCGGTGG
>NZ_JAAALM010000737.1 GCF_009906395.1 Kineococcus indalonis | reverse complement strand
GGGTCGGGGTGGGCCAGGCGCAGGCCGCGGTCGTCGGTGACCACGACGAAGGCGGCGCCGGTGCGGGCGCGCACGGCCTCGGCCTCGCGCTGCAGCTCCCCGGCGGCCAGGGCGGCGCGCTCGGGCGGCGGGGCGTCGCTGGCGGCGGTGGCGGCCGCGCGCACCTCGTCGTCCTCGGCGACGGCGCGGGCCACGTCCAGGCTGCGGGCGCGCGCCTCGGACTCCACCTGGCGCTGCAGGAGCACGGCGCCGCCGGCGGAGGAGACGACGAGGACGACGGTGACGAGCAGCAGCACCACGGCGAGCGCCTGGTGGGTGAAGGACCACCGGCGCGGGTCCAGCCGACCGGCGCTGCCTGCCACCGCTCCCCCGTCCCGCTCGCCGTGCGCGCGCGGCGCAGCGGTGCGCCGGCGTGCGGACCCCCACGGTAGTGCGGCCCGGCCCGCCCGCCGGGCGCGGGGTGAGCAGAACGCGCACAACCCGCGCAACGAGGAGAACGCGGTGCAGTGCGCGCAACCCCGACCCGCCGCCGCGCCCGCCCTAGCGTGGCGCAGGTCACCACCGGGGGTGCGCAGGCGCCGCCGGACGGACGTCCCCCCACGAGACGGAGCAACGATGCTTGTCGCCCTCGGCTTCGGCATGGTCGCCGTGTTCATGGCGCTCATCCTCACCAAGCGGCTCACCCCGGTGGTCGCGCTGATCCTCGTCCCGCTCGCCTTCGCCGTCGCCGCCGGCGCCGGCGCGGGCATCGGCGAGGACGTCATGGACCAGGTGGGCGAGTTCGCCCCCACGGCCGCCCTGCTGTTCTTCGCGATCATCTACTTCGGGCTGATGATCGACGTGGGCCTGTTCGACCCGCTGATCCGGGTGATCCTGCGCCTGTGCGGCGACAGCCCGGTGCGCGTGGTCGTGGGCAGCGCGCTGCTGGCCGCGGTCGTCTCCCTGGACGGGGACGGCTCCACCACGTTCATCATCACCGTCTCGGCGATGCTGCCGCTGTACCTGCGCCTGGGGCTGAGCCCGGTGGTGCTCACCGTGGTGGCGAACCTCTCCGCGGGCGTCATGAACATCATCCCGTGGGGCGGGCCGACGGTGCGGGCGGCGACCGCGCTGAGCGTGTCGCCCTCGGAGCTGTTCAACCCGATGGTGCCCAGCATGGTCGCCGGCCTGGTGTGCGTGTTCGCCATGGCCTGGCTGCTGGGCCTGGGCGAGAAGCGCCGCCTGGCCAAGCGGGGCATCGAACTGGCGCAGTTCCACACCCGCGAGCTCGCCACCGTGAGCGCGGGTTCTCCGGGTTCTCCGGGTTCCACGGGTTTCAAGGGTTCTCCCGGTTCCGCGGGGTCCTCGGGTTCCGCGGGGTCCGCGGCCGCGGGTGCGCGCCCGGCGCCCGGGGGCACCGGCGCCCTGCCCGCCGGCGGCGCGGACGGCGACGGGGACGGGCTCACCTCCGGTGCGCTGGAC
>NZ_JAAALM010000736.1 GCF_009906395.1 Kineococcus indalonis | reverse complement strand
CACAGCGCCAGGGTGCCGGCGCGCGTCCACAGCCCGTGGACGCGCAGGGCGGGCGGGGGCGTCGGCGCGGCGGGCACGGCCAGGAGGTTAGGCGCCGGCACCGACACGGCCGGGCGCCCGTCACGCTCCGCTCACCCCCGGGTGCCGCCGCGGCGGCACCCGGGGGTGAGCAGCCGCGGCGCCTTCCTGGGAAGATGCGTCCATGAGCGCTACCGCGGCCATCGAAGCAGCCAAGACGAAGGGCGGGCCCGTCCGCCGCCACGCCCAGGCGACCGGGGTCCTCCTGTCGGTCCTCGGCCTGCTGGGCCTCGTCCCGGGCATCACGACCCGCTACGACGAGATGGGCCTGTGGGGCAGCGGCGCGCAGCTCTTCGGCCTCTTCACGGTCTCGGTCACCACCTCCGTGCTGCTCTTCCTCTACGGCGTGACGGTGCTCGTCTTCGCCGGCTCGGTGCGCCAGGCGCACAAGAGCGTGGTCCTGCACGCGCTGCTGCTCATCGGGATGGGGATCACCGGCACCGGCCTGGTGAACAACTCCCCGGCGCGCCTGCTGCCCACCGACGCCGCGAGCAACGTGCTGTACCTGGTGCTGGGCGTCGTCCTCCTCGTCAGCGCCAACCGCTCCCGCGCCAAGGAGATCGAGCAGAACGGCGTCTTCTGACCCGGCGGGCCGCGGCGCCCGGGCGCTGAGGGCGCCCGGGCGCCGCGGCGCGTCCGGGCCCGCTCAGCGCGCGCGCCGGTACCGGCAGACCAGGACGCCGGTGCCCGTGGTGGTCGCGGAGACCAGCTCCAGCGGGCGCGCCCGGCCGTCGCCGGGGAAGACGCGCTTGCCGCCTCCCAGCAGGACCGGCTCCAGCATGAGCAGGTACTCGTCGACGAGGTCCTGCTCGGCGAGCTGGGTGGCCAGGTGGGCGCTGCCCATGACCTGCAGCACCGCGCCGGAGCCGGCGCCGCCGCGCTCGCGCAGCCCGCGGACAGCGCCGATCGCGTCGTCGGCGGGCAGCAGCACCGAGCCCTGCCAGGTCATGTCGGCGGGGGTGAGGCTGCGCGAGGCCACGTGCTTGGGCACCGTGTTGATCCGGTCCGTGAAGGCGTCGCCGTCCCCGGAGCGCTCCGGCCAGGCGCCGGCCATGGTCCGCCAGGTGCGCGCCCCGAAGAGCAGCGCCTCGGTCTCGCCCATGAGGGCGTCGATCGCCCCGCCCATCGCCTCGGGGTCGAAGTGGGGCATCGACCAGCCGCCGTGGGCGAAGCCGCCGTCGGTGTCCTCCTCGGGACCACCGGGCGCCTGCACCACGCCGTCCAGGCTCGTGAACTCGCTGACGACGATCCTCACCGCTGCTCCTCCGTCCACCGCGCCGGCACCCGCTGCGCCGGCTCCGCTGCGGGGTGGACCCCCGCGGCCGCCGGGACTCATCGTCGCGGGGCGCGCGCGGCCGCGACGATGAGTCCCGGCGGCCGCGGG
>NZ_JAAALM010000735.1 GCF_009906395.1 Kineococcus indalonis | reverse complement strand
TCCCCGGACCGTGCCGTCCCGCCCGGCCCGCGCGAGCGCCCCGGCGCCCCGGACTCCCCGGGCCTCGCCGAGGCGCCGGGCGTGCCCGAGGCCCAGGGGGCCCCCGACGAGGACCACGACGATCAGGACCACGACGGGGGCGCCGGCCGGGCGCACGGCCGGCGCGGGTCCCTGCACTCGGTGCTGCACGTCGTCCTCGCCGGCGGGGTGCTGCCGCTGGTGTCGCTGGCCACGGGGCCGCTGCTGGCGCGCACCCTGGGCCTGGAGGGGCGCGGGCACCTCTCCGCCGTGCTGGCCCCCGTGGCCCTCGTGCCCTACGTGCTCTCGATCGGCCTGGGCGACGGCGCCTCCTACCTGGTGGCCCGGCGCGGCAAGCGCCCCGCCGACGTGGCCCTCGTCCTGGGCCTGTTCGGCGCGGGCACCGGCGCCCTGGGCGCCCTGGCGCTGTGGCTGCTGGCGCCCGTGCTGCTGGCCGACTACCCCCGGGGGATCGGGCTGCTGCGCGCGCTGGGGCTGACGCTGGTGCCGGCCATGGCGCTGGGGGTCGTGCAGGCCGCGCGCACCGGCGAGGGCCGCTACGACCTGCTGGTGCGCGAGCGGTGGATCGCCGGCCTCTCGCGCCTGGCCGCCCTCGGCGGCCTGGCGCTGGCCGGCGCGCTGACCGTGGCCAGCGGCGCGTGGGCGCAGGTGCTGCTGCTGGTGGTCGCCCAGTGCGCCGCCCTCAGCGGGCTGTCGCGCCCCCGCGCGCGGTGGCGCCAGGCCCGGGAGATCGCCCGCGAGGGCACCCGGTTCGGTTCGCGCGCCTGGGGCGGCGAGCTGGCCGTGTTCGTCATCCTGCGCCTGGACCAGACGGTCATGCTGCCGCTGGCGGGGGCCGGTCAGCTCGGCCTGTACGTGGTGGCCGTCTCGCTGGCCGAGGTGCCCACCATGCTGCTGGGCGACCTGCGGCGCCTGCTGCTGGCGGAGGTCGCCGCGCGCCGCGACGCGCAGCTGGCCGCCCGCGCCTGCCGGCTGGCCGTCGTCGCGGTCGGGCTGCCGGTCCTGGCCGGGATGGCGCTCACGCCGCTGGTCGTGCCGCTGCTGTTCGGCAGCGAGTTCGCCGGGGCGGTGCCCATGGCGGTCGTGCTGCTCAGCGCCTCCGTCTTCTCCGGCCTGAACCTCTTCCTCGGCGGCTCCATCAGCGCGCTGGGCAGCCCGGGCACGCAGTCGCGCGCGCAGATGGTGAGCCTGCTGGTCGCCGTCCTGGGCATCGCGCTCATCCCCCCGTTCGGGGGCATGGGCGCGGCGGCCGGGAGCCTGCTCGCGTACGCGGCGGGCACCGTCGTGATGGTCGCCGTCTTCCGGCGCCTGACCGGGCTGCCGCTGCGCGCGGTGGTCGTCCCCCAGCGCGCGGACGTGGCCTTCCTGGTCTCGTCCGTGACCCGCAGGTTCCGGCGGTCCTCGTGAGCGCCGACCCCCTCCCCCCGCC
>NZ_JAAALM010000734.1 GCF_009906395.1 Kineococcus indalonis | reverse complement strand
GGGCGGGTGCCCAGGACGCCCGTGAGGTTCACGTCGCGGTACTTGGACACGCCCGTGCCGGCCGCGGCGGCGCGCAGCTCCTCCCACGAGGACCACTCGCGCTCGGCCAGCTCCACCAGCTGCGGCGCCGGCGCCCCCAGGCGGCGGCAGGCGGGGTTGGTGCCCAGCAGGTGCCGCAGCCCCGCGCCCCACGGCCCGAACAGGCGCACCACCCCGCGGAAGGCGGCCACGTCCCGGAACGGGGCGGCGTCCAGGTGCAGGTGGACGGCGGCCTCGGCGGGCACCGTGAAGCCCAGCGCGCGCGCCGGGGCCAGCAGCGCCTCCAGCGCGGCCAGGTGGTCGCGCTCCAGGGGCGGGGTGACGACCTCGCAGGGGCGCTCGCGCTCACCGGGCAGCGGCGCGGCCAGCGCGATGCTCGCGCCGGCGCCGTCCTCCAGGCGCACCACGGCGCCGGTGGTGCGGGTGCGGGTGCCGAACAGGGCCGCGACAGGGTCCAGCACCGAGGCGATCCCCGCCGCGGGGTCGGCGTGGGCGGCGACCAGGCGCAGCAGGCGCGCGTCGTCGGACACGACCCGGTACCAGCCGGGCACCGGCGCCGCCGCCGGGTCCAGGTCGCGCACGATCGTGGTGTCGTCCACCAGCCGGCACAGCGGGGCGCCGGCGGCGTCGAGGACCTCGAACCCGGGGGTGAGGTGCCAGAACCGCTCCACGCCCGGGGCCGCGGACGCCTCGCTGCCGGTGTGGAACACCGGCCGCACCGAGCCGCCGGCGCGGCGGGCCAGCTCCGCGGCCAGGTCGCGGCGGGAGCGCCCGCGCGGGGCGAGCAGCTCCACCTCCACGCCGGTGCGCCGGTGCAGGACCGGCGCGTCCGGGGTGCTCAGGGCAGCACCGGCAGCGGCTCCCCGGCCAGCAGGCGCTCACCGGCCAGCGCCTTGGCCTCCCAGGGGTCCACGCCCCACAGCTCGCCCAGCTCCACGGCGTCGTCGTAGGTGTACCCGGCGGCGGAGAACGCCTCGCGCTGCGGGGCGCGCGGGTCCTCCGGGGCGGGCGGCGCCCCGGGTGCGGTCCCGGGCTCCAGGGGCAGGTCCCGCCCGCTCAGCAGGTGCGCGCCCGCGGTCGTCTTGGCCTCCACGGGCTCGACGTTCCACAGCCGCGCCAGCTCCACGGCCTCGTCCCAGCCGTAGCCGGCGCCGAAGTACGCCGCCAGCTCCGGCGAGGGCGCCGGCGCCCCGTGCGGCTGGCCGCCGGGGTCGACGGGCAGCTCCCGGCCCGCCAGCAGCTCCCCGCCCGCGCTCACCTTGGCCTGGACCGGGTCGACGTTCCACAGCCCGCCCAGCTCGACGGCGTCCTCCCAGACGTAGCCGGCGGCGAAGTAGGCGTCCAGGGCGGCGGCCTCCTGCGCCGCCGCCCGCGCCGCCTGCCGCAGGGCCTCCTGCCCGCCGGGGGCGGGCGCCGGGGCGGCGGTCCCCGGGGC
>NZ_JAAALM010000733.1 GCF_009906395.1 Kineococcus indalonis | reverse complement strand
CCTCTCCAACCCGACGGGAGGACGAGCGCCGACGTGCGCCACTTCGCCGAGCTCGACCCCGCGCGCGCCGACGCGCTCTTCCTGCACCCGCCGCGGCCGGTCGACCTGGACGCCGCGCGCGACGAGCTCGCCGTCGCCCTCGGCGCCACGCTGTACTGCCCCGCGACCCGCCAGCGCCTGGCCGGCGACCTGCTGCGCCTGGCGCGCCGCGGCGTGCGCAGCGCGGTCGCCTGCCTGGAGGACTCCGTGCCCGACGACCTCGTCGGGCACGCCGAGGAGACCCTCGTGCGCGAGCTGGCCGACCTGGCCCGCCGGCCGGAGTGGGCCGGCGGGCCGCCGCTGATGCTGTTCCTGCGCGCGCGCACCCCCGAGCAGCTGCTCACCGTCGTCGAGCGCAGCGGCGTGGGCCTGGACTGCCTGCAGGGCTTCGTGCTGCCGAAGTTCGGCGGCCCGGGCCGCCCCGCGCCGCAGCGCTGGCTGCAGGCGGTGCGGCACGCCTCGGACGTGGCCGGCCGGCGGCTGTGGGCGATGCCGGTGCTGGAGAGCCGCGACATCGCGCACCTCGACACCCGCCGCGAGGCGCTGTTCGCCGTGCGCGACGTCCTCGACGCCCACCGCGACCTCGTGCTCGCCGTGCGCACCGGCGCCACCGACCTCTCGGCCGCCTACGGCCTGCGCCGCCCGCGCGGGTCCACGGTGTGGGACGTGCGGGTCGTCGCCGACGTCCTCGGCGACGTCATCAACGTCCTCGGCCGCGCCGACGGCAGCGGCTACCCCATCACCGCCCCCGTGTGGGAGCACTTCACCTCCGGCGAGCGCGTGTTCCGCACGAGCCTGTCGGCGAGCCCGTTCGCCGGCTCCGGCGCCGAGGAGCTGCGCGAGCAGCTCATCGCCGAGGACCTCGACGGCCTGGTGCGCGAGCTGGAGCTGGACCGCGTCAACGGCCTGCAGGGCAAGACCGTCATCCACCCCTCCCACGTCGCCGTCGTGCACGCGATGTCGGTGGTCACCCACGAGGACTTCTGCGACGCCTCCGACGTCCTGGCCCAGGCCGCCGGCGGCGTGATGGCCTCCAGCTACCGCAACAAGATGAACGAGGCCGGACCGCACCGGCCGTGGGCGGAGCGGGTGCTGGCGCGCGCCAGCGCGTTCGGCGTGGCCCGCGAGCACGTCACCTACGCGCACCTGCTGCAGGCGCAGGACGACGCCTGGCAGGCCTTCGCCGCGCCCCGGCCGGCGGGGACCGGCGCGTGAGGGCCGCGACCACCTGGCCGGGCGCGTGGGTGCGCGAGCACCTGGGCGTGGACGTCACCGGCCCGCCCGGCGCCGACGGGCTGGACGTGCGCGACCTGCTGGGCCTGGCGCTGCGGCGCAACCCGCGCCGCGCGCACCTGCTGGTCTCCACGGTGCTCGGCAAGCACGTGCCCACCGACCCGCGCCTGGTGCGCGCGGCGGCGGCCAGCGCCCCCAGGCGC
>NZ_JAAALM010000732.1 GCF_009906395.1 Kineococcus indalonis | reverse complement strand
CCACCGCCCCGCCCCCCGGCGTCAGCCCCGCGCCGGGGGGCGGGGCGGTGGAGGAGCGCACGACGAGGTTCGTGGCGAGCTCGATGTGGTGCGGGTCGAGCACCTCGCCGTCCACCAGGCGCAGCAGCATCTCCAGCGCGAAGCGCCCCATGTCCTGCAGCGGGGTGCGCACGGTGGTCAGGGCCGGGGTGACCCACGGCGCCATGTAGGTGTCGTCGAAGCCGACCACGGAGACGTCGTCGGGCACGCGCAGGCCCAGGGCGTGCGCGGCCTGCACGACGCCGAAGGCGCACACGTCGGTGACGGCGAACACGGCGGTGGGGCGGTCGGGGCCGGTGAGCAGCCGGGTGGTGTGCTCGAAGCCGGCGTCGAAGCCGAAACCGGCCTCGACGACCAGGCGCGGGTCGGTGGCCAGCCCGGCGCTCTCCACCGCGGCCCGGTACCCGTGCAGGCGGGCCAGGGTGATCGCCGCGCCGGCGGGGCCGCCGAGGTGCGCGATGCGCCGGTGCCCCAGGGCGATGAGGTGCTCGGTGGCGCTGAACGCGCCGGTCCAGTTGGTCGCGCCGACGCTGGCGACCTGCGCCTGCGGGGCGTGGACGGGGTCGACGACGACGAGCGGCAGGTGGACCTCCTCGAACCCGGCGACGTGCTGGGAGGTGAGGTCGGAGGTCACGACGAGGACGCCGTCGCGGCCGGCCTCCACCAGGCGGCGGGCCCAGGTCGCGCCGGCGCTGAACCCGGAGGCGTCGTCGGAGAAGCGCCCGACGACGACGTCGGCGCCGGCGGCGGTGCCGGCGTCGGTGACCCCGCGGATCAGCTCGGTGGCGTAGGGGCTCATGAAGTCGTCGAAGATCAGCCCGATGGTGCGGTGGGTGGAGCCGTCGGGGCGGACGGGCCCGCGGGGGGCCTGGCGCACCGCCGGCCGGGGGAGCTGCTGGTAGTCGTGCTCGTCGAGCAGGCGCTGGATGGCGGTGCGGGTCTCGGCGCCGACGTCGTCGCGGCCGTTGAGCACCTTCGAGACGGTCGCCGTCGACACCCCCGCGGCCGAGGCGATGGCGGCGAGCGTGGGGCGCTTGCGCCTGCCGACGGGTTGCGTCACGTGACCTCCTCCGAGCCGACCCGGGCGCGGCCCGGGAGCCCATCCTCTCAGCCGCGGGCGCGGGGAGGCCCGGGCGGCGGCGCCGTCGGCCCCGTGCGCCGACCGCGGGGACCGCGACTGCGAAAGGTTGCGCAAACGACGGTAGGGGTGCCGACCGACCCGGTCAAGCACGGCACGCTGCTGCCGCGCAGCCGCATCGGGCCTCCCGGAGAACCTCGCCGAGGCCCTTGACGCTGCCGTCGGGACGGTCCTAGCGTCTCGGCCACCACCCCGGTTCGCGCAACGTTGCGAACACACCGGCACCACCTGGACGGCCCCGCCGGCGGAGCGCCGCCGCTCCCCGGGCCCGCACGCACCCGCACGCACCCCGGCTCCACC
>NZ_JAAALM010000731.1 GCF_009906395.1 Kineococcus indalonis | reverse complement strand
GCTCAGGCGAAGACGCGCACCCGGTTCTTGCCCGCCGCCTTCGCCGCGTACATCGCCACGTCCGCGTGCTGCACGACCTGCTCGGCGTCCTCGCCGGGGCGGCGGTGCGCCACCCCGACGCTCGCGCCGACGCGCACCGCGCCGCCGGGCACGTCCACGGGCCGCACGACGACCTCGACGACGCGCTCGGCCAGGTCGGCGACGGCCGGTTCGTCGGGCTCGCGCAGCAGCACGGCGAACTCGTCGCCGCCCAGGCGCGCGCACAGGTCGCCCTCGCGCACCACCGAGCGCAGGCGGCCCGCGACGGCGCGCAGCAGCGCGTCGCCGGCGGCGTGGCCGCGCCCGTCGTTGACGACCTTGAAGTCGTCCAGGTCCACGAAGGCGACGCTGAAGCGCGCCGACGGCTCGGCCGCCGCCCGCTCCAGGGCCTCGGTGAAGGCGGTGCGGTTGGCCAGCCCGGTGAGCGCGTCGGTGCGGGCCTGCTCGCTCAGCGCGCGGTGCGCCTCGCTGTTGACCAGCGCCAGCGCCACCTGCGTGAAGGCGGTGACCATCGCGGGCACGCCCTCGGCGGCGAAGCGGTCCAGGGCGCCGGAGACCAGCCAGTTGCCCTCCAGGGTGGGGTCGGGCACGGCGACCCAGCGGCCGGGGCGGCCGGCGGCGCCGTCCAGGGCGGCGGAGCTCAGCGGCAGCGGCCGACCGTCGGCGGGCGGCTCGGCGGGCAGCACCACGTCGGGCAGCACCGCCGGCAGCGGCCCCCGCCAGGCGCCGATCGAGGTGCGCACCCGCGCGCCGTCGGGAGCGGCCTCCACCAGGGCGCTGGCCAGGCCGGGGGTGACCTCGGAGACCCCGCGGGCCGCGCGCTCGCCCAGGGCGAGGATCGCGGCGCGGTCGGTGGTGGTGAGCAGGGCCCGGCCCAGCTCGCTGAGCACCGCGTCGCGGCGCTGGCCCCGCTCGCGGGCGAACAGGACGTCGGCCAGGTGCCGGGCGCCGGCCATCGTGGTGAGCATCAGCGGCGCGCAGCCCAGCACCGTGCCGGCGTCGCCGGGGCCGTCGTGGCCGGGCACGGACCCCCACAGGCCCGCGCCGACGGCCGTGCCGAGCACGAGCAGGGCGCAGTGCTGCACGACCCCGCGGGTGGTGCCGTAGACGGAGCGGAACCACACGGAGGGGAAGGCGATGCCCAGCGCGATCGGCGAGGGGTCGAAGACGGCCACCGCCGCGGCGATCAGCGCGACCTCGGCCGCGTCGGCGGCCCGCGAGGTGCGCCGGGACAGGTAGCGGTGCACCCACAGCAGCGACAGCGCCGCGATCACCGCGCAGCTCAGCAGCGCGGTGACCGGCACCGCCGTGCGCAGGACCGCGGGCAGCAGCACCAGCGCCGACAGCACGCCCAGGCCGCAGAACAGCCGGCGCGTCTGCTCCACCAGCTCCTCCGGGCGCGACCACCAGCGGCGCCCGCGCGCCCCACCCTCCAGCAC
>NZ_JAAALM010000730.1 GCF_009906395.1 Kineococcus indalonis | reverse complement strand
GCCGGGGGCTCCGCGGTTGCAGCCCAGCGGAGCGGGAAGCACCCGCGCACGGAGGAGGAGCAGTGTCGACCATCGAGGCGCCGGCCGCGGGCCGCGTCACCATGTTCACCACCACCTGGTGCGGGTACTGCCGCCGCCTGAAGTCGCAGATGGACCGCGAGGGCATCGGCTACTCGGAGGTCAACATCGAGGAGGTCCCGGACGCGGCCGAGTACGTGATGAGCGTCAACGGCGGCAACCAGACCGTGCCCACCCTGCTCTTCCCCGACGGCTCCGCCGCCACCAACCCCTCCGTCGCCGAGGTCAAGGCGCGCCTCGGCGCCTGAGCGTGGCGAGCAGCACCACCTACCGGCCCACCGGCCCCGCGCAGTTCGCGGGGCGGTGGGCCGCGTCGCTGCCGGCCGGGGCGCGCGTCGGCGTGGACGGCGCCGTGGACGCCGACACCGAGCGGTACGCCCGCGCCCTGGCCGACGCGCTGCGCGAGCGGGCCCGCCCGGTGCTGGTGACGGCCTGGAGCGCCTTCTGGAGGCCGCGCTCGCTGCGCTTCGAGCACGGCCGCGACGACCCCGACGCCTTCCACGACGACTGGCTGGACGTCGCGGGCCTGCACCGGGAGGTCCTGGAGCCCCTCGGCGAGCCCGCGGGGCGCCGCTGGGTGCCCTCCCTGTACGACCCGGCCACCGACCGGGCCTCGCGCGCCCGGCGCGAGGCCGTGCCCGACGACGCCGTGCTCGTCCTCGCCGGACCCTTCCTGCTGCGCGAGGACCTGCGGCGGGGCCTCGACGCGGTGGTGCACCTGTCCACCTCCGACGCCGCGGTGCGCCGGCGGGTGCCCGCCGGGGACGCCGAGCGCGTCCTGGGCGCCTGGCACCGCTACCTGGCCGAGTCCGAGCCGCTGCAGCGCGCCGACGCGGTGCTGCGCTGCGAGGACCCGCTGCACCCCGCGGAGCTGGTGCGCGGCTGAGCCGCGCACCGGCTCCCGGGCCGGCCGGTCGGGCCGTCAGTCGAGGACCGCGACGGCCTCCACCTCGATCAGCAGGTCGGGTTCGCCGAGGGCGACGACGCCGATGAGGCTGATGGGCCTGCGCAGGTCGGTGCCCAGGCGCTCGGCCGCGCGCTGCACGCCCTCGACGAGCGCGCCGGCGCGCTCGGGGCGCCAGTCGACGAGGTAGGCGGTGAGCTTGACGACGTCGTCGAAGCCCGCGCCCGCGGCGGCCAGCGCCGCGGCGACGTTGAGGTAGACCTGCTCGGCCTGGGCGGCGAGGTCGCCGGGCCCGACGGGCGCCCCGGTGGCGTCCCGGGCGACCTGGCCGGCGGTGTGGACGGTGCGCGTGCCCGTGCCCACCGCCACCTGGTGGTAGAGCTCGGGCACGGGCAGGTCGGGCGGGTCGATCAGCTGGACGGCCACGGGGGACCTCCTCCTCCGGCGCGGGGCCGGTGAGAGCGTGTCGAGGACGGCTGTCTAGCACCGCCCCGCGACACGAGCGCCCG
>NZ_JAAALM010000072.1 GCF_009906395.1 Kineococcus indalonis | reverse complement strand
GGTGAGCACCGTGCCGGCCGGCGCCCCGCCGCACCCGGAGGCGTTCGCCCCCGCCTACGGCGCGGTGGACCTGACGAGCTGCGACCGCGAACCCGTGCACGTGCCCGGCGCCGTGCAGCCGCACGGGGTGCTGCTGGCGGTGGACCGCTCCGCGCACCGCGTCGTCGTCGCCTCCGCCAACGCCGAGGGGTTCTTCGGCCGCCCCCTGGACGCGCTCGTGGGCGCCCCGCTGGCGGAGCTGCTCGGCGCGGAGCTGGCCGGGCGGGTCCGCGAGGCGGACGCGCTGGAGAACCTCGACGAGGCCCTGCACGCCCGCGTGGACGTCCCCGGCGGCGCCGTGGACGCCGACGTGGTGCTGCACCTCTCCGGCGAGCGGCTGCTCGTGGAGGTCGAGCCCCTCGACGGCGCCGCGCCGGCGGTGTCCTACCGCGCCACGCGGGCGGCGATCGCGCGGCTGGCCGGCAGTTCCGGGATCGACGGCCTGTGCGAGCGCCTGGCGCGGGAGGTGCGGGCGGTGACGGGTTTCGACCGCGTCATGGTCTACCGCTTCGACGCGCAGTGGAACGGCGAGGTCGTGGCCGAGGACCGCCGCGAGGACCTCAACGCCTTCCTGGGCCTGCACTACCCCGCCTCCGACATCCCCGCCCAGGCCCGCCGGCTGTACACGCTGAACTGGACCCGGCTGATCGCCGACGTCTCCTACGTCCCCTCGCGCCTGCACCCGCTGCTCGACCCGGCCACCGGTGCCCCGCTGGACCTGTCGCACTCGGTGCTGCGCAGCGTCTCGCCCATCCACGTGGAGTACCTGGAGAACATGGGCGTCACCGCCTCCATGTCGGTCTCCCTGGTCGTGGAGGGCCGGCTGTGGGGCCTGGTGGCCTGCCACCACTACTCCGGCCCGCACCGCCCCGGCTACGACGCGCGCTCGGCGGCGGAGTTCCTGGGGCAGACCGCCTCCCAGCTCGTCGGCGAGCGCGTGCGCTCCGCCGAGCGCGACCGGGCGCTGGCGGCGCAGGAGCTCATGGCCGACATCCTCGCCGTCGTCTCCGCCAGCGACCGCCAGCCGCTGGCCACCCTGGTGGAGGACGGGCGGCTGCTGGACCTGCTGGACGCCGGTGGGGTGGCGGCGTGGACCGGCGACCGGCTGCTCACGCGCGGGGCCGTGCCGCCGTGGGCGCAGCTGCAGCGCACCGCCGCGCTGCTGGCGCGCGCCGACGGGGCGGCCACGTTCACCGACCACCTGGCCGCGCTGAGCCCGGGCCTGGCCGGCGTCGCCGACGTCGCCGCGGGCGCGCTGCGGGTGGGCATCGACGGCGACGGGTGGCTGCTGTGGCTGCGCCCGGAGCAGCCGCGGACCGTGGACTGGGGCGGGGACCCGCACAACGCGAAGATCGCCACCCGTGAGGGCCCGGAGGTGCGCATCAGCCCGCGCACGTCGTTCGAGAAGTGGCGCGAGGTCGTGCGCGGGCGCAGCACCCCCTGGCGGCCCTGGCACGGGGCGACCGCCGACCGGCTGCGCAGCCAGGTCACCGGCGTCATGCTGGGCCGCTCGCGCGGGCAGATCGCCATCGCCGAGTCGCTGCAGCGCGCCGTCGTGCTCGACGAGGCGCCGGCGGTGCCGGGGGTGGAGCTGCTGGCCCGCTACCGCCCCGCCGAGGGCGGCCAGCTCGGCGGGGACTGGTGGGACGCGCTGCCCCTGGACGACGGGCGGGTCGCCGTCGTCGTCGGCGACGTCGCCGGTCACGGCGTGCACGCCGCCGCGGCGATGGCGCAGCTGCGCACCGCGCTGCGCGCGTACCTGCTGGAGGGGCACTCCCCCGCCTCGGCGCTGGACCGCCTCGACGCCCTGGTGGCGACCCTGCTGGGCAACCACACCGCCACCGCCCTCGTGGCCGTCGTGGACGCCGGCGGGGAGGGGCCGGCGGTGGTGGAGCTGGCCAGCGCCGGGCACCCGCCGCCGCTGCTGGTGACCGGCTCGGGCACCACGGCCCTGGAGGTCCCGCCGCGCCCGGTGCTCGGGCTGGGCTTCGGCCCCACGACCGGCCTGGCCACCGAGACGGTGCGCGCGCCGCTGCCTGGGGACGCGCTGCTGCTGCTCTACAGCGACGGCCTGGTGGAGCGGCGCGAGACCGGCCTGGCGGAGACCACCGCCACGCTGGCGCGGGCGGCGACGGGCGCGGCCGCGCGGCTGCCGGCGGGCGGGGGGATGGCCGCGCTGGCCGACCACCTGCTCACCGCCGTCCCCGGCGGCGCCGGGGACGACACCACCCTCGTGCTGGTGCGGGCGGGCGGCGGCTAGGTGTAGAGCGCCTCCTCCTCGGCGGCGAAGGTGCGCAGGACCTCCGCGCGGCGCACCTTCAGGCTGGGCGTGAGGCAGCCGTTGCCCACCGTGAAGTCCTGCCCCAGGACGCGGAAGCGGCGGATCGACTCGGCCCGGCTGACGGAGGCGTTGGCGTGGTCGACCGCGCCCTGCAGCTCCGCGAGCACCGCCGGGTCCTGCCGCGCGGCGGTGAGGCTCAGCCCGGGGCGCCCGTGCAGCTGCCCCCACGCCGTCAGCGCCTGCTCGTCGAGGGTGAGCAGGCACGCCACGTAGGCGCGCCCGTCGCCCACGACGACGGCCTGCGAGATGAGCGGGTGGGTGCGCAGGCGGTCCTCCAGCGGCGCCGGGGCGACGTTCTTGCCGGCGGCGGTGACGAGGATCTCCTTGGCGCGCCCGGTGATGGTGAGGTTCCCCGCCGCGTCCAGGGCGCCGAGGTCGCCGGTGCGGAACCAGCCGTCGCGGAAGGCCGCCGCAGTCTCCTCGGGGCGGTTGAGGTACTCGCGGAACACCCCGATGCCGCGCACGAGGATCTCCCCGTCCTCGGCGACGGCGACCTCGGTGCCCGGCAGCGGCAGCCCGACGCTGCCGATGTGCTGGTCGCCGGGGCGGTTCACGCACGCCGGCGCGGCCGTCTCGGTCAGCCCGTACCCCTCGAACACCGTCAGCCCGGCGCCGCGGAAGAAGTGGTTCAGGTGCTCGCCCAGCGAGGCCCCGCCGGAGACGGCGCGGGTCAGCCGCCCGCCCAGGGTGGTGCGCAGCTTGGCGTACACGAGGTGGTCGAACAGCGCGTGCTGCGCGCGCAGCCGCCGCCCGGGGCCGCCGGCGTCCAGGGCGCGCGAGTACGCCACCGCCGTCGCCTCGGCCCGCGCGAAGATCCCCGCCTTCAGCTTCCCGCCGGCGGCGGCCTTGTTCTGCGCGGCGTCGTGGACCTTCTGGAACACCCGCGGCACGGCCAGCACGAACGTGGGCCGGAAACCCTGCAGGTCCGCGACCAGCTCGCGGGTGTCGGGGGCGAAACCCACCCGCACCCGCGTCGACAGGCACAGCACCTCCACGAACCGCGCCAGGACGTGCGCCAGCGGGATGAACAGCAGCGTGGACGCGCCCGGCTCGTCGAGCATGTCGGGCATGACGGCGTGCGCGTTGCGCACCAGGTCCACGAAGTTCGCGTGGGTCAGCACGCAGCCCTTGGGCCGGCCGGTGGAGCCGGAGGTGTAGACGATCGTGGCGGTGCTCGAGGGTCCTGCGCTCGTGCGGGCGGCCTCCAGCTCCTGCTCGCCCACGCCGGCGCCGGCGGCCGCCAGCTGCTCCAGCGCGCCGTCCTCGACGGTCCACACCTCGCGCAGCGAGGGCACCTGCTCGCGCACCCCGGTCAGCAGGGCGGCGTGCTCGGCGCTCTCCACCACGCACGCCACCGCGGCGGAGTCGGACAGGATCCACTGCACCTGCTCGGGCGAGGAGGTGTCGTACACCGGCACGCCGACGGCGCCGGTGAACCAGCACGCGGCGTCCACCACGGTCCACTCGTAGCGGGTGCGCGACATCAGGCCCACCCGGTCCCCCGGGCGGACCCCGGCGGCCAGCAGCCCCTTGGCCACCGCGCGCGCCGTGGCGGCGAACTCCGCCACGGACACGTCCACCCACGCGCCGGTGGCGTCCTTGCGGCTGACGCACGCCGCCGAGGGGTCCTCGCGCTCCCAGTCCAGGACGAGGTCGCTGAGGTTGCCGGAGGCCGCCGGCGGCACCGCGGGCGGGATGCCGACGGTGCGCAGCGCACCCGCGGGCGCGGGCCCGGGCGCCGCGGCGGGCGCGGCCCCGGGCACGTCGCCGGGGACGGGGGCGGGTGACGTCGTGGACGCGTCAGCAGGCGTCATCGGCTGCTCCTCGTTCGGCGCCGCCGGCCGCGTCCGCGCGGCCGGCGCGGCTCGTCCCGCGACGACCAGCCGGCCACGCCCCACGGCGTAACACTGGTTACGCCGATGATGCGCCCGCGCCGGGGGGCGGTCAAGCACCGCCACCCGCACGGCGCCGCCCGTCACCCCCGGCGCCCCCGTGAGGCCGGGCGCTGCCGGGCGCAGCAGCGCCGGACGGGCCCGGCACCTGCACCGGAGCGTCCCCCACCAGGCGCGGCAGCCACCCCGCCAGCTCCGGCAGCAGCACCATCAGGTCCGGCGCGTCCTCGTCGAGGGCGTCGGCCACGGCCTGGCGCGCCGCGTACAGCGCGGCCACGTAGGCGCCCAGCGGCACGGCGGCGCCGCTGCCGGGCGACCAGCGCTCGCGCTCCTCGCGCAGCAGGTGCGCCAGGCCGGTGACCGCCTCGCGGCGGCGCCGGCGCGCGGGCCGGCCCAGCGCGTCCATCTCCACCGTGAACGCGAAGGCGCTCACCGGGTCCCGCTGCAGGGTCGCCAGGTACGCCCCGAGGAACCCGGCCACGAAGGAGGGCCAGTCCCCGGCGCGGGGGTCGTCGCGGCGCAGCGCCTCGCCCACGACGGCGATGAACCGGTCGTAGGCGGCGCCGATGCAGTCGTCCTTGTCGGCGAAGCACCCGTAGAACGCCGCCCGCGACACCGAGGCCCGCGCGCAGATGTCCCGCACGCTCGCCCCGCGGTAGCCGCCCCCGGCCATCAGCTCGGTCGCGGCGATCATCATGCGCTCGCGCTGGGCGGCGGCCACCCGCTCGGCGGGCAGGTCGTGCCGCCCGCGCGGCAGCGCGGGCGGGCGCGTGAAGAACACGCCGTCGACGACGCCGTCCGCGCCCACCCTCGCCCCCCTCCCGCGCCGGTGCCCGCACCGGTGTCCGCACCGGCGCGCGGGTCCAGTCTCCACGCCGCCGCCGCGGGGCGCGGGCGGGCGGGTCAGAGGAACGCCACCGCGCCGTCCTGCAGGTCGTAGGTGGCCCCCACCACCCGCAGGCGCCCGGCCTGCACGGCCCCGGCGAGCACCGGGTCCGCCTCCAGGGCCGCGACGCCGTCGGCGACGTTCAGGCGCACGGCCTCGTCGAGGCGGTGCGCCTCGTCGACGCCGGCCAGCGCGCGCTCCGCCGCCGGGCGGATGGCGTCGACGAGGGAGTCCACCGCGGTGCCCGAGGGTGCCGAACCGGCCTCGACGGCCTCCAGCGCGGCCTTCACCGCGCCGCACCCCTCGTGGCCCAGGACCACCAGCAGCGGCACGTGCAGGTGCTCCACGCCGTACTGCAGGCTGCCCAGGACGGGCGGTGCGACGACCTGCCCGGCGGTGCGCACCGTGAACAGGTCCCCCAGGTCCTGGTCGAAGACCAGTTCCGGCGGCACGCGCGAGTCCGCGCACGAGAGCACGATGGCGAACGGGTGCTGCCCCTCGGCCAGGTGCAGGCGGTGCGCGGCGGGGTGGGCGTGGTGCACCTCGGGCGCCGCGACGAATCGCGCGTTGCCGGCCCGCAGCAGCTCCAGCGCCTCGTCCGGGTCGCTGACCCGCTCGGGGCGCTCGGGCACCGCGGCCGGCGCCGCCGAGGCGCCGGTGCTGTCGCAGGCGCTGAGCAGCGCGCCCCAGCGGAACACCCCGCGCCGGGTGGCGCCGGGGTCGTCCTCGGGCAGCGTGGTTCCTCCGGTGTTCATCGTTCTCCCCCCGGTGATGCCGCGCGACCCCCCGCCGCGCGGTGCGCACGTCCCCCCTGGACGTGCGACCGGAACGCTAGCCGGGCAGCGCGCGGGGCCCGGGGGAATTTCCGGGTGCGCCGGCGCCGGGCGTCACAGCGGGTCGAGGCGGGCGCGCAGCAGGCAGAACTCGTTGCCCTCGGGGTCGGCCAGGACGTGCCAGGGCTCGCGCCCCGTCTGGCCGACGTCGGCCGGGCGGGCGCCCAGCCGCAGGAGGCGTTCGAGCTCGGCGTCCTGGTCGCGGTCGGTGGCGTTGACGTCGAGGTGCAGGCGGGACCTGCCCGGCGCCGGCTCGTCCTGGCGGCTGAGGACGATCGTCGGCTGCGGGCCGCCGAAACCCTCGCGCGGCCCGATCTCCACCGAGCCGTCGTCCTCGCGGTCGAGCACGACGAAACCCAGCACCTCGCACCAGAACCGCGCCAGCGCCTCGGGGTCGCGGCACCCCAGCACGAGCTCACCGATGCGGCAGGCCACCGCACGCACCTCCCTGGACGCGGGGACGACGAGCGCCACCGTAGCGGGCGGGGCCCGCCCGGGCGAGGTCAGCGCCGGGTTCCGGCGGGGTTCCGGCGGGGTTTCAGCCGGGTTCCGGCGGTGCCCCTCAGAGGACGGCGGCGAGCTGCTCCAGGGCCCGCGCGGGGTCCCCGGCGGGGATGAGCACGGCGCTGGTGACGCCGGCGGCGAACAGCTCCTCCAGCCGGTCGCGCGCCTGCTGCGGGGTGCCGGTGACGGCCAGCCGGCGCACCCACTGCTCGGGCAGGCGGCGGGCGAAGTCCTCGCGGTCGGCGGCCCCGCGGCGCAGCGCGGCCAGCTCGTCGGCGAACGGCAGCGGCGCCAGGTGCGGGGCCCAGTCGGGGTCGCCGATCCACTGCAGGCCCGGGCGCACGGCGGCCAGCGCCTCGGCCTCGTCCTCGTGGACGGCCGCGGCGTTGTAGGCCACCACGCGGTGCGGGCCGGTGGCGGCGATGCGCTCCAGGGCGGCGCGCGCGTACTCGGGGGTGACCGGCTCGGCGAGGACCGTGCCGTCGGCGACGCGGCCGGCCACGGCCAGCGAGCGCGGCCCGCGCACCCCGGCCAGCAGCGGCGGCACCTGCCGCGGCACGCACGCGGGGTCCAGCCGCACCCCGCGCAGCCGCACGGGCCCGTCCCCGCCGGTCTCGACCTCCTCCCCGCGCAGCAGCCGCCGCAGGGCGTCCAGCTGGTCCTCCAGCAGCCGCAGCGGGCTGGCCGGCCACTGCCCGGCCGAGCGCATCCAGTCCGGCATGCCGTGGCCGACGCCGACGTCGAGGCGGCCGGGGAACAGCTGCGCCAGGGTGGCGACCTCCATGGCGGCGAAGGCGGTGTTGCGCGCGCCGGCGGGCAGCACGCCGATGCCCACGCGCACGCGCGCGGTCGCGGCGAGCACGGCCGCGGCCTGGGCGAAACCGCCGCGGAAGCCGAGGTCCTCCACCACCCACAGCTCGTCGAAGCCGAGCTCGTCGGCGCGCCGGGCGAAGGGCACCACGAGGGCGGGGTCGAGGTCGCGGGGGAGCATCACGCCGATGTGGCCGGAGCGGGGCACCGGAACTCCTGTCAGAGACGTCCGAGCGGTCCCGCGCACCGTAGCGGGCGCCGCCACCGCCCCCCCGTAGCATCCCCGGGGACCGCAGCACCGACCCACCGGAACGGAGCCCCCCGTGGCACGACCGCCCCTGCCCCAGGACGTCGCCGCGCTGTTCGCGCAGCCCAACCCCGCCGTCATGGCCACCGTGCACCCCGACGGCCACCCCGTCAGCGTGGCCACCTGGTACCTGCTGGAGGACGACGGGCGGGTGCTGCTGAACTTCGACGCCTCGCGCGCCCGCCTGCGCCACCTGCGCGAGGACCCCCGGGTGTCCCTGACCGCCCTGGCCAGGGACGACTGGTACACGCACGTCAGCGTGCAGGGCCGCGTCGCGGAGTTCCGCGACGACCCCGACCTGGTCGACATCGACCGCCTCTCGCGCCACTACCTGGGCAGCGACTACGGCACCCGCGACCGCGCGCGCGTCAGCGCCCTGGTGGAGGTCGAGCGGTGGCACGGGTGGGGCGCCGCCCAGCAGGGCTGAACGCCCGGGGCGACGCCGCGGGCGCGCCCGCGGCGGCGCCGGGCGTCGAGCTGACGGTCGACCCCGCCCTGCTGCCGCTGCTGCCCGCGCGGGCGCGGCGGGCGGGCCGGCTGCTCGTGCCGCACGAGCCGCACGCCAGCGCCGGGCACGTCGTGCAGTCCGCCGGGGTGCCGCTGACGGAGGTGGGGGTGCTCACCGTGGACGGTGCGCCGGTCTCCCCCGCCGACCGCCCGCCCCCGGGCTCGGTGCTGCACGCCGGCGCGGCGGCGCGCCCGCAGCCGGTGCCCGCCGGGGGTCTCCTGCTCGACGTGCACCTGGGCAGCCTGGCGCGCCGGCTGCGGCTGCTGCTCACCGCCGACCGCGGCCTGCTGGTGCGCCGGGCGCTGGTGCGCGGGGCGCTGGTGCGCGGGGCGGGGGCCGAGGAGCAGCTGGCCGACGTGCTGGACCGGTTCCGCCCGCCGCTCGCGCCGCTGACGCGGTGCACCGCGTGCGGTCGGGTGTACTGGCGCGGCGCGCACGCCCGCCGCATCGACGAGCTGCTGCGGCGGGCGGAACAGCTCACCCGCGGCGGGGGGTGACGCGGGCGCGGCGGACCACGAGCACCCGCACGCGGCCGTGGCGAGCAGCGCCGGCCGCGTGGCCCCCTACCCGGGCCGGGCGGAGGTGCGCGCGGGGGGCCGGAGGTGCCGCGGCGCGGCGGGGCGCAGCGCGCGCCCGGGCCACCAGAACCGCTCGCCCAGGACCGCCACGAGCGCCGGCACGAGCAGGGTGCGCACCAGCAGCGTGTCCAGCAGCACGCCCACGCACACCACGACCCCGATCTGGGTGAGCGTGATGAGCGGCAGGACGCCCAGGACGGTGAACACCGCCGCCAGCAGGACCCCGGCGCTGGTGATGACGCCGCCGGTGACGGCCACGGCGGTGCGGATGCCGGCGCGGGTGCCGGCGCCGGCCGCCTCCTCCTTGGCGCGGGTGACGAGGAAGATGTTGTAGTCCACGCCCAGGGCCACGAGGAACAGCAGCGAGAACAGCGGCACGCCGGTGTCCAGGGCGGGGAAGCCGAACACGTTGGCGAACAGCCAGGTGCCGGCGCCCAGCGCGGCGACGTAGGTGGCCAGCACGGTGGCCACGAGCACCAGCGGCGCCACGAGGGCGCGCAGCAGCACCACCAGGACGGCCAGGACCACCGCGACGACCAGGGGGCCGACGACGAGCAGGTCGCGGGTGCTGGCGGCGCGCTCGTCGACCGCCTCGGCCTCGGTGCCGCCGACGAGGGCGCCGGCGCCGGGCACGGCGCGCACGGCCTCGCGCAGGCGCTGCACGGCGGCGCGGGCGTCGGCGGAGCCGGAGGGCGCCTCCAGGGCGGCGTCGAGCTGCACCAGGCCGCCGGCCTCGCGGGCCACCCGCGCCGAGGCGACGCCGGGCACGGAGGCCGCGGCGGCGGCGACCTCCTCGGCGGAGGCCGCGGCGGCCACGACCCGCGCCGAGGCCGTGCCCTGCTGCGGGTAGTGCCGCTCGAGGGTCTCGGCGCCCTCGACGGCCTCGGCGGCGGTGCGGAACTGCTCGGTCTGCGACAGCCCGAGCTGCGCGCCGCCCAGCCCGGCGCCGAGCACGGCCAGCACGACCGCGGAGACGGCGACCACGGGCCAGGGGCGGCGCACGACGCGCTCGGCGGTCCGCGCCCACCGGCCGCTGCGGGAGCGGTCCTGCGAGCCGGCGCGCGGCACGAACGGCCAGAACAGCCCGCGGCCGCACACGGAGAGCGCGGCGGGCAGCACGAGCAGGCCGAACACGCCGGCGACGACGATGCCGACGGCGGCGTCCACGCCCAGGGAGCGGGTGGCGGGCAGCGCGGCGGCCAGCAGGGCCAGCAGGGCGAGCACGACGGTGGAGGCGCTGGCCAGGACCGCCGGGCCGGCGCCGGCGAGCGCGCGGCGCACGGCCAGGCGCCGGTCGGGGGTGCGGCGCAGCTCCTCGCGGTAGCGGGCGATGAGCAGCAGGGCGTAGTTCGTGCCGGCGCCGAAGACGAGGACGCTGGTGATGCCGGTGCTGGAGGGGTCGGCCGGGGTGCCGGCGAGGCGGTCCACGACGGTGAGCAGCCCGGCGGCGGTCTGGTCGGCGACGCCGACGACGGCCAGCGGCACCAGCCACAGCAGCGGGCTGCGGTAGGTCACCAGCAGCAGCAGGGCGACGACGCCGGCGGTGACCACCAGCAGGCGGGTGTTGGCGCCGGAGAAGGAGTCGGCGATGTCCACGCCGAAGGCGGGCCCGCCGGTGACCTGGGCGCGCAGGCCGGCGGGCAGGTCGGCGCGGGCGGCGGCGCGCACGTCGCCGACGGCGCGGGCGGCCTCCTCGTCGCTGGTGCCCGCGGCCAGGGGCACGACGGCCAGCAGGGCGCGCCCGTCCTCGGAGGGCAGCGCCGGGGAGCCGGGCGCGCCGGCGGCCAGGGGGGCCAGGCGCTGCACGGCGGCGGTGACGGCCCCGCGCTCGGCGGGGCCCAGCGCGCCGCCGTCCCGCCGGGTCCACACCACCAGGGCGGGGGCGCTCTCCTCGCCGGGCAGGGCCTGCAGCAGCTGCGCGGCGCGGGCGGACTCGGCGCCGTCGGGCAGGCGGCCGCCGGCGGCCTGGGAGGGCGGGGCCTCGCCCTCGCCGACGGCGACGGCGCCGGCGAGCAGGACGGCGGCGGCCAGGACGAGCCAGGCGGTGACCCGGCCGGTGACCAGGCGGCCCGCGGCACGGACGAGGGTGGTGTTCTCAGGCACATTCACCTCAGCGACAAAGTTGTTCAGTGACTGAGATGTATAGCACCCGCGCGGTAGGCTGGCGATCCGATGAGCAGCCAGTCCCCCCAGCAGCCCTCCCAGCAG
>NZ_JAAALM010000729.1 GCF_009906395.1 Kineococcus indalonis | reverse complement strand
GGCGGGTGGCGCGGTGGGCGGTGCCGGTTCGCCCGCACCCGTCCGGCTCAGCTATGGTTGTCCGCGGTGTCCGGGCATCCCCGGCGCCGGTCGACGCCCCACCGCGGTCGTCGCCCCTCCACCCCTCACGACCCCAGGAGTACCCCGTGGCTGCCACCTGCGACGTCTGCGCCAAGGGCCCTGGCTTCGGCAAGAGCGTCTCGCACTCGCACCGGCGCACCAACCGCATGTGGCTCCCGAACATCCAGCGGATCCGGGCCACCGTGAACGGCACGCCGAAGCGGCTCAACGTGTGCACCTCCTGCCTGAAGGCGGGCAAGGTCACGCGCTGACCCTCCGCGCACAGCACGAGCCCGCGGGGCCGGTCCGGACGGACCGGCCCCGCGGTGCGTCCGGGCCCGGCACCCCGCCAGGGGTGCCGGGCCCGTCGCGCTGCGCCCCGGAACCGCTGCGGCGCGGTCGTGGCGGAGCGGTGGCGCAACGGTGGTGGCGGGCGGGGTCAGCGACCGCGGAAGTGGTCCCAGCCCACGCCGGTGCCGGACCAGGGCCGGCCGTCGACGAGCACCGGGTGCTCCCCCGCCGCGGCCACGCGCCCGACGACCTCGTAGCCGTCCGGGCGGCGCGCGGCGGGCGGGAAGCACGCCAGCAGGCCGTGGTCCTCGCCGCCGGTGAGCACCCACGCCTCGGCCGCCGCGGCGCCGGCGCCGGTGGCCGCGGCCAGCGCTGCCGCGCCGGCGCCCAGCGCGGTGCCGGCCAGGTGCAGGTCGAGGGTGGCGCCGCTGGCGGCGGCGATGCGGCCGGCGTCGCGCAGCAGCCCGTCGCTGACGTCCATGAGGGCGCTGGCCCCGGCGTCGGCGGCGGCCGGGCCGAGGTCCACGGGCGGCACGGGGCGCCGGTGCGCGGCGAGCAGCCCGGGCACGGCGCCCGGTCCGGCCAGGAGGCCGGCGCGCAGCAGGTCCAGCCCGGCGGCGGAGCGGCCGGGGGCGCCGGCCAGGGCGACGACGTCGCCGGGGCGGGCGCCGGAGCGCAGCACGGGCGGGCGGCCGCCCAGGTCGCCCAGGGCGGTGACGGCGACCACGACCTCGGAGGCGCCGGAGAGGTCCCCGCCGACGACGACGGCGCCCAGCGCGCGGCACGCCGCGGCCGCGCCGGCGGCGAAGTCCTCCACCCAGGCCACCTCCAGCTCGCGCGGCAGGCCCAGGGCGATGAGCAGCCCGGTGCAGGTGGCGCCCATGGCGGCGACGTCGGCGACGTTCTGCGCCACCGCCTTCCAGCCGACGTCGGCGCCGGTGGACCAGTCGCGGCGGAAGTCGCGCCCCTCCACCAGCACGTCGGTGGTCGCCACCACGCGGGCGTCGGGGGCGGCCACGAGCGCGGCGTCGTCGCCGGGCCCCAGCAGCGCCCCCCCGGGCAGCACGGGCAGCAGGCGGGCCAGCAGCTCCGACTCGTCGAGGTCCCCGACCCGCACAGCTCTCCCCGCTCCCCGCGACGGCCGGCCCGGTGC
>NZ_JAAALM010000728.1 GCF_009906395.1 Kineococcus indalonis | reverse complement strand
CGACCCGCTGGCGCCCCCGCCGTGCCCCACCGAGGTGCGCCAGCTGCCGATCAACGAGTTCACCAGCCACGCCGAGCTCGGCCGCGAGCTGCGCCGCCTGCAGGCCGTCAGCGACGGCCGCCTCACCGTCTCCGAGATCGGGCGCTCCAGCCGCGGGCGGGAGATCTGGGCCGCCACCGTCGGCACCGGCGAGAAGGTGCTGCTGCTGAACGCCGAGATCCACGGCAACGAGAAGGTCGGGCCCGACGCGGTCCTGCGCGTGCTGGAGCAGCTCGCCACCTCCGACGACGCCTGGACCGAGCGGCTGCTCGCCTCGGTGACCGTCGTGGCCGTGCCCAAGCTCAACGTCGACGGCGCCGAGCTGGACCGGCGCGGCAACGACCGCACGTGGGCGGAGGTCGTCGCGCAGTTCCCGCAGCTGGCCGCCGGTGAACCGGCCTGGAACTACATCCAGCGCGTGCAGCAGGGCGACGACTACGTCACCGCACCGGGTTTCGACCTCAACCGCGACTTCCACGCGGACCTCGGGTACGTGCCCGACCCCGCCGACCTGCCCGGCGTCCCCGAGGGCTTCGGCTGGTTCCTCAACCCCGAGTCGCAGGCGCTGCGCGACCTCTACGTCGACCTGCAGCAGCGCTACGACGGCGTCGACGGGTTCCTCGACGTCCACCACCAGGGTGCCTGCGTGGCCCGCGACGACACCGGCGAGCTCATCGACGTGGCCGTCGACTACCCGCCGCTGCCCGAGCAGGAGTTCGAGCCCGGCGGCAAGCACGCGCCGTACCAGGACGTGCAGGGCCCCTCCCGCCAGCTGGCGACCTCGGCGTTCGCCCTCAACGGCACCCGCACCGTGCTCTTCGAGATCCGCGGGCAGACCCAGACCCTCGGGCAGGCCGGCCGCGAGCGCTTCACCCGCGCCACCGTCGCCGGCATCGAGCAGGTGCTCGCCGACCTCGCCACCGGGGCCGTCGACCGGCTCGACCCGCGCTCCTACGACACGCTCCCCGACAGCGTGCAGCTGACCCCCGACGGACAGGTCGTCCCCGACGCGCAGGTCGTCCCCGACGATGAGGTCGCCGCCGAGGTCGACTGACCACCGGTCGCTCCCGCGCTGCCGCCCGGCCGCGCCCGTCGTAGCCTCGCAGGGTGACGGGCCGGAAACCGGGCGGCAGCTCGTTCGAGGACTGGGTCGAGCGACAGGTCCGCGAAGCCGCCGAGCGCGGCGAGTTCGACGGCCTGCGCGGGGCCGGGAAGCCCCTGCGCGGCCTCGACCGGCCGTTCTCCGCGGAGGAGTGGGCCGCGGAGAAGGCCCGCCGCGAGGGGTTCGACGTCACCGCCATGCTGCCGCCGGCGCTGGCCATGCGCCGCGAGCGGGAGGTGCTGCTGCGCGACGTCGCCGAACTGCGCTCCGCCGCGGAGGTCCAGGCGGTGGTGGAGGACTTCAACGCCCGCGTGCTCGAGCTGTACCGGCGCCCCGCCGACGGCCCGCTGGTCGTCGTGGCCC
>NZ_JAAALM010000727.1 GCF_009906395.1 Kineococcus indalonis | reverse complement strand
GGCCGGACCCCCGACCGGACCGGCCCGGCGTGGCCCCCCGCGGCGCCCGAGGCGCGCACCTCGGGCCGGGCGTCGAAGACCACGGTGTGCAGGGCGGTGATGTGCTCGGCCACGGCCCGCCGCCCCCGCACCTCCTCGCCCGTGTCCACGGTGGTCCACAGCACGTCCTCGGTGAAGTACCGCGCGAAGTCCCCGCCGTTCAGCAGGGCCTCCACGTAGCTCTGGAACAGCCCGGTGGTGGTGTCGATGGACATCGTCGTCCTCCTGCGTGCCGGTGCTCGCTCACCCGGTCCGGGGGAGCCGGTCCTGTGCGCACGTGGATGCTTCTCCCGGCGGGCGGCGGCGTCGAGGGCGGAGCCGGCGCGGGCCCGGCCGGCTCCGCCGCCGCCCGCACCGGCCCGCGGGTCAGCGCCCCGCGGCGGCGAAGCGCTGCGGGCGGAAGGGCTCCAGCAGCGGCACGCGCTCGCCGAGCACCTCGCGCGCGGTGAACTCGCCCAGCACCAGGGCGAGGGTGGCGCCGCTGTGGGTGAACAGCACGTGCAGGCCCGCCACCTCCGCCAGCGCCCCGGCCACCGGCTCGCCGTCGCCGGGGATCGGCTTGCGGCCGACCCCCCGGCGCGCCACCTCCAGGCGCGGGTTGCCCGCCAGGACCTCCGAGGCCTCGGCCAGCAGCCCGGCGACGGTGGAGGCGCGCACCTCGTGCTCGTCCTCCCCGCGCACCACGACCTCCTCCTCCGACCAGGCGGAGTCCAGCACGAACGTGCCGTGCGGGGTGGGGCGGATCGCCACGCGCGGGGTGTTCAGCACCGCGCGCAGCGGGTGCTCCAGGCGCCCGGTCTCCAGCAGCAGCGAGACCGGGGAGGCGTCGGGCACCTGCACGCCCAGCTCGGCCAGGTCGCGCGGCACCCGCGGGCCGGTGGCCAGCACCACCGCGTCGGCGGGGAAGGTGCGCCCGGAGGCGGTCCGCACCCCGGTGGCCCGGCCGCCGGTGATGACCGGCGCGGCGCGCCCGACGCCGGTGTGCACCTCGCCGCCGGCGGCGCGCAGCTGCTCCAGCAGCGCCCGCACCAGCAGCGGCAGGTCCACCCAGCCCTCCCCGGGGTTGAAGACCGCGCCCTCCTCGGCGACCGCGCGCGCGTCCACGCCCGGCGTCCAGGCCGCCACCTCCTGCGGCGCCAGCCACACCGAGTCGTAGCCGAGGGACAGCTCGTGGGCGTGGCGCTCCTTGTGGCTCTCGCCCGGCCCGGCCCAGGTGAGCCCGCCGTCGAAGCGGATCCGGTCGTCCAGGCCGGTGCGGGCGGCGAAGGTGCGGTAGCGGTCGATGCCGACGGTGCGCAGCAGGTGGTAGGCGTCGCTGCGCGCGCCGGCGGAGTTCAGCCACGACAGCGAGCGGCCGCTGGCGCCGGAGGCGACCTCCGCCTCGGTGACCAGGTCGACGCGCGCACCGGCGCGGGCCAGGTGGGCGGCGGTGGAGGCGCCCAGCACGCCGCCGCCGACGACGACGA
>NZ_JAAALM010000726.1 GCF_009906395.1 Kineococcus indalonis | reverse complement strand
GGGGTGGCGGGCGCGGGCAGCGGGGCGGCGCCGGCGCGCACGGGGGCCTGCGCGCTCACAGCTGCGCCAGCCGGCGGCGGCGGACCAGGGCGACGAGCACGGGCGCCCCGAGCAGCGCGGTCACGATGCTGACCTCCAGTTCGCCGGGGCGCACCACGACCCGGCCCAGGACGTCGCTCAGCAGCAGCAGCGCCGGCGACAGGACGACGGACAGGGGCAGGACCCAGCGCTGGTCGGGGCCGGTGAGGGCCCGCACGACGTGCGGCACGGCCAGGCCGACGAACCAGACCGGCCCGGCGGTGGCGGTCGCCGCCCCGCACAGCAGCGTCACGGCCAGGGCGGTGAGCACCCGGGTGCGCCCGACGTGCGCGCCCAGGGCCCGCCCGGAGTCCACGCCCAGGGCCAGGGCGTTCAGGGAGCGCGCCTGCGACAGCGCCAGCGCGGTGCCGACGGCGAAGAACGGCAGCATCTGCCAGAAGACGCCGAGGTCGTGCCCGGCCAGGGAGCCGACCTGCCAGAAGCGGAAGCGGTCGAAGGTCTGCTGGTCCAGCAGGACCTGCGCGCTGGTGCAGGCGGTCAGGGCCGCGCTGACGGCGGTGCCGGCCAGGGCCAGGCGCACGGGGGTGGCCCCGCCGCGGCCGACGGAGCCGAGCACGTACACGACGACGGCGACGAGGGCCGCCCCGAGCATCGAGGCCCACACCAGGCCCAGGCGGGAGGTCACGCCGAGGACCCCCACGGCCGTCACCATGGCCGCGGCCGCGCCGGAGTTGACGCCGAGCAGGCCCGGGTCGGCCAGCGGGTTGCGCGTCAGCGCCTGCATGAGCGCGCCGGCCAGGCCCAGCGCGGCGCCGACGGCGACGCCGAGCAGGGTGCGCGGCACGCGCAGCTCGCGCACGACGAGCGCGTCCTGGCCCCCGCCCGCCCCGCGCAGCGCGTCCAGCACGGTGCCCAGCGGCACGTCCCGCGAGCCGACGGCGAGCGAGGCGAGCACCGCGAGCACCAGCAGCGCCAGGGCCAGCCCGAGGGCGGTGGCCCGGCGGGTGCGCGCGGGGCGGCGGCGCCGGGGGCCGGCGCCGCCGGCGGGGACGGCCGTGGCCGTGGGCGGGCTCGTCGCGGGTGCCACGGCAGGTGAGGTTAGCCTGCCTTCACGTGCCGGAGAACGGGGGTGCGTGTCGCCCGCGGCCGTCCGCGCCGTGAACCGCGTCACGTCCGCACCCCGCCGAGCACCCCGCCGAGCACCCCGCCGAGCACCGCGCCGGCCCGGGCCGGAACAGGGGGTCGTCACGTGCCGTTACCCTGGGGTGAGCGGGAGCGCCGTCCGGTGCGCCCGCGGTCGAGTGTTCAGCGCGCGGCGGGGCCCCACGGCCCCCTCGCGGCGCGCAGGTCCCTCGCACGGCGCCCCGGCGCCGCGGCGGGTGCGGTCGGGCACCACGGCCACCCCCGTCGTCCCGAGAGGCACTCGTTGAACCCCTCCGCGCCCAGCGGTACCCGCACGTCCACCACCTCCTC
>NZ_JAAALM010000725.1 GCF_009906395.1 Kineococcus indalonis | reverse complement strand
GGCGAGCTCCCGCGACGACGGCGCCGACGGCGCCCGCCGCCTCGCCCGCGACGTCGCCGACGGCTGGGCCGCCGGCACGTGGGACGCCGCGCTCTTCGAGCCCGCCGCCGGGCAGCTGCCCGCCGACCTCGGTCAGGAGTACGCGCGCCTGGCCGGTGCCCTGGCCGCCGCCCCGCCCGCCGTGAGCGTCGCCTCGGTGGACACCGAGCGGGCCGGCGAGGGCGCCGCGCAGGCCGCCCTGGACGTCTCCTTCGACCTCGCCGCCGCCCACGGCGCCGCCGGGGGCACCGCGCTGGCGTACACGACGACCCTGCGGCTGCGGCGCGGGGAGGACGAGCGCTGGCGCGCGCTGTGGGAGCCGGCGCTGGTGCACCCCGCCCTCGCCGACGGCGCCACCCTGGTGCTCGAGCGCACCCAGCCCCAGCGCGCCGAGGTCCTCGGCCGCGACGGCGAGCCCGTCGTGCGCGAGACCGACGTGGTGCAGGTCGGCGTGCAGCCCTCGCGCACCACCGACCCGCGGGCGACCGCCGACGCGCTGGCCGCCGCCCTCGACGTCGACGCCGCCGCCCTGGCCACCCGCGTCGAGCAGGCCTCCCCCGACGCCTTCGTGGACGTCATCACCCTGCGGCGCACCGACTACGACGCCCTGCGCGACCAGCTGCAGCCGGTCCCCGGCGCCGTCTTCCGGCAGTCGACCCTGCCGCTGGCGCCCACCCGCGCGTTCGCGCGCGCCCTGCTGGGCGGCGTGGGGCAGGTCACCGCCGAGAAGGTCGAGCAGTCCGGCGGCCGCTACGCCGCCGGTGACGTCGCGGGCCTGTCGGGCCTGCAGGCCGACTACGACGAGCGCCTCGCCGGGCGCGTCGGCGTCGTGGTGCGCACCGACGGCGGTACCGGCGCGCCGCAGGAGCTGCTGTCCGCGCCCCCCGTGCCGGGCGGGGCCGTGCGCACCAGCCTGGACGCCGACCTGCAGCAGGCCGCCGACGACGTCTTGGACACCGCCCCCTCCGCGGCCGCGCTCGTCGCGGTGGACACCACCACCGGTGAGGTCCTGGCGGTGGCGAACTCCCCGGCCGACGGGGGCGACCTGGCGCTGACGGGCCGCTACCCGCCGGGCTCGACGTTCAAGGTCGTCACCACCACGGCGCTGCTGTCCGGCGGGCTGGACCCGGAGGAGACGGTGACGTGCTCGCCGACGTTCACCGTGGAGGGCCGCTCGTTCCGCAACTTCGAGGGCGAGGCGTTCGGCGACGTGCCCTTCCGCACCGACTTCGCGCAGTCGTGCAACACCGCCTTCGCCTCGCTGAGCTCCCGGCTGGGCGACGACGCGCTGCCCGCCACCGCCGCCCAGCTCGGCGTGGGCGTCGAGTGGGCCACGGGCGTGGACGCCTTCGCCGGCGACGTGCCCGCCGCGGAGTCCGCCGTGGACCTGGCCGCGGCCAGCTTCGGGCAGGGCCGCACCCTGGTCAGCCCCCTGGCGATGGCGGTGGTCGCGGCCTCCGTGGCGGCCGGGGC
>NZ_JAAALM010000724.1 GCF_009906395.1 Kineococcus indalonis | reverse complement strand
GTCGCGGGGGACCTCGCCCACCCGGCCCGCCGCCGCCTGCCCGCGTGGGCGAGGTCCCCCGCGACGCTGCGCACCGAGGTCCTCGCCGGCCTCGTCGTCGCCCTGGCGCTGGTCCCCGAGGCCATCTCCTTCTCCCTCGTCGCCGGCGTCGACCCCCGCGTCGGGCTCATCTCCTCCTTCGTCATGGGCGTCGTGACCTCCGTCGTCGGCGGCCGGCCCGCGATGATCTCCGCCGCCACCGGCGCCGTCGCCCTCGTCGTGGCCCCCCTCTCGCACGCGCACGGGGTCGGGCACCTCGTCGCGGCGATCCTGCTCGCCGGGGTCCTGCAGATCGCCCTCGGCCTGCTCGGCGCCGCCCGCCTCATGCGCTTCGTGCCCCGCAGCGTCATGACCGGCTTCGTCAACGCCCTGGCCATCTCCATCTTCGCGGCGCAGCTGCCCAACCTGCGCGGCGCGGACTGGCGGGTGTGGGCCGTGCTCGCCGCCGGCCTGGCCCTGCTGGTGCTCGTGCCCCGGGTGGTGCGCTCCGTGCCCGCCCCGCTCGTCGCGGTCGTCGCCCTCACCGCCTTCACCGTCCTGGCCGGGGTGGCCGTGCCCACCGTCGGCGACGAGGGCGCCCTGCCGCGCACCCTGCCCACCCTCGGCCTGCCCGACGTGCCGCTCACCCTGGACACGCTGCGCACCATCGCCCCCTACTCCGTCGGGGTGGCCCTCGTGGGGCTCATGGAGTCCCTCATGACCGCCACGCTCGTCGACGAGATCACCGACACCCGCTCCTCCAAGACCCGCGAGTCCCTCGGCCAGGGCACCGCCCAGATCGCCACCGCCCTCTTCGGCGGCATGGGCGGGTGCGCCGTCATCGGCCAGACCATGATCAACGTGAAGGTCTCCGGCGCCCGCACCCGGCTGTCCACCTTCCTCGCCGGCGCGTTCCTGCTCGTCCTCGTCGTCGGCCTCGGCGACGTCGTCGCGCGCATCCCCATGGCCGCGCTCGTCGCCGTGATGTTCCTCGTCTGCCACGGCGCCTTCGACTGGCACAGCGTGCGCCCCTCCACGCTGCGGGCCATGCCGCGCAGCGAGACCGCCGTCATGCTCCTCACCGTCGCCATCGTGCTGCTCACGCACAACCTCGCCTACGGCGTCCTCGGCGGCACCCTGCTGGCCTGCGTGCTCTTCGCCCGCCGCGTGGCCCACCTGGTCACCGTCACCAGCGAGCTCGACGCCGACGGCACCCACCGCACCTACCGGGTGCACGGGCAGCTGTTCTTCGCCTCCTCCGGCGACCTGGTCACCCAGTTCGACTACGCCACCGACCCGCCCCGCGTGACCGTCGACTTCAGCGACGCGCACGTGTGGGACGCCTCCAGCGTCGCCGCCCTCGACGCCGTGCAGCGCAAGTACGCCGCCCGCGGCACCGAGGTGCGCACCGTCGGCATGAACGCCCCCACCGCCGCCCTGCACGGGCGCCTCGCCGGCCGCGTCGCCGCGGAGGGCTGAGGGGCTGGAGGGGCTGGAG
>NZ_JAAALM010000723.1 GCF_009906395.1 Kineococcus indalonis | reverse complement strand
ACCCCGGCCACCACCCCGGCCGGCCGGGCCGCCCGCGCCCACGACGCCCTCACGGCCGCGCTCGTGCTGGCGGTCGTGCCCGACCTCGGCGGGCGGCGCCGGCGCACCGGCGACTTCGCCGGGTTCGTCTCCCACCAGCAGCACGCGGACACGGTGATGAGCCGCCTGGCGCCGGCGCTGTCGGTGGCCTCCCTCGGCACCGGCGCCGCCGCCGCGGCCGCCCTGCGCCACCGCGACCCGGCGACCGCGGCGCGCCGGGCCGCCGCGGCGGCCTGCGTGGCCGCCGCGATCGCCCTCACCGCCCGCGTGCACGTGCCGTTCAACCGGCGGCTGCGCACCTGGGACCCCGAGCACGAGGTCCCCGGCTGGCGCGAGGGCCGCGCCCGCTGGGAGCGCGCCCACCAGGTGCGCCGCGCCCTGGCGGTGCTCGCCGGCGCCTGCGCCCTCGCCGCCCGCCGCCGCACCCCCGCGCACCGCTAGCGTTCGGCTCCCCACCCCGCGAGGAGACCCGATGACCGACGACCACGCCGCCCTGCTCGCCGAGCTGGAGGACCAGGAGGACGCCCTGGCCTTCACCTCCTTCGACAACCTCACCGCCTGGCGGCTGGGCACCCTCGTCGCCGAGCGGGCCCTGGCCGAGCGGCTGCCCGTGGCGGTGGCCGTGCGCCGCAACGGCCAGCGCCTCTTCCACGTCGGCCTGCCCGGCTCCTCCGCCGACAACGACGTCTGGCTGGACCGCAAGATGGCCGTGGTGGACCTGTACGGCCGCTCCTCGTACCTGGTGGGCACCCGCTTCCGCGCCTCCGGCGGCCACTTCGACACCGGCTCGCGGCTGGACACCGCCCGCTACGCCGCCCACGGCGGCGCGTTCCCGGTGCTGGTGCGCGGCGTCGGCTGCGTCGGCTCCGTCGCGGTCTCCGGCCTGCCGGAGGCCGAGGACCACCGCGTCGTGGTGGAGGGCATCACCGCGTTCCTCGCCGCCGACGCGCGCTAGGGGCCCGCGCGCCGGCCCGGGCCGGGGCCCGCCGGCGCGGGCGGCAGCCGGAAGTGCGGGTTCTCGATGACCCCGAGCACCGCCCCGGCCGGTTCCCGCACGGTCGCCACGCGGATCCCGCCGCCGACCTCGCGCACCGCCTCGCGCGCGGCGGCGCCCGCCCCCAGCAGCCGCGCCAGGGCCGCGTCGGCGTCGGCGACGCCCCAGCACGTCACCGCCCCGGCCGCCGGGTCCCCGGCGGGGTCCAGCGCCAGCTCGTAGCCGGCGACGTCGAAGCCCACGTAGAACGGCTCGTCGAAGTACGGCCCGAAGCCCAGCACCCCGCTGAACCAGTCCCGGCCGGCGGCCAGGTCCGGGGCCGGGTAGATCACCGTGCGCAGTCCGAGGAACATGGCGTGCCCTCCGTGGTGCTTCGACGACCGGGTGCGCCGATGGTGCCGCACCCCTGCGACACGAGCCGCGCCGGTGGCGGGCGCCCGCACCGCCGGGCACACTCGCCCGGTGCCCGCCGCCCCCGCACCCGCGGAC
>NZ_JAAALM010000722.1 GCF_009906395.1 Kineococcus indalonis | reverse complement strand
GGTGGGTGGCCGGGACCCGCCCCGGGCGTCCGCGTGCGGGGGGCCGTCCGCGCGTCGCCGGAGAGGGGCGCGGGAGTCCCGGAGGCGTCAGGTTAGCCCAGCGCGGGACGCTGCGCGCCCGTGCCGGGCGGAGTTCCCGACCCCGCTGCGCCGAGCGGGCGAACCGCTTGACGCTCCTCACTGCTAACGTTAACAATGTTCGACGTCCAACCGACTGCTGCTGATGGACGGGACGAGGAAGCCCGGTCGAGCAGGAGGTCCCCGCGCCCGCAGACGGCGCCAACCCCCACACCCGTCGAGAACCGACCGCGTTCCGACGCTCACGAGGTACAGAGGAGTTCCGCCGTGATCACTCGTCGCTACCTGGCCGCCTTCGCCGCCGGCCTGGCCCTGACCGTCTCCGCCTGCGGCGGCGGAGGTGCCGGTACCGGCTCGGACGGCGCCGGTTCCGGCGGCGCCGCCGACGGTGACATCACCGTCGGCGTGGCGATGCCCACCCAGACGTCCGAGCGGTGGATCGCCGACGGCAACAACGTCAAGGCGGGCCTGGAGGCGGCCGGCTACAAGGTCGACCTGCAGTACGCCAACGACGACATCCCCACCCAGTCGCAGCAGATCGACCAGATGATCACCAAGGGCGACGACCTGCTCATCGTCGCGGCGATCGACGGCACCGCGCTGACCAGCCAGCTGTCGGCGGCCAAGGCCGCGGGCATCGAGGTCATCTCCTACGACCGCCTCATCCGCGGCAGCGCCGACGTGGACTTCTACGTCTCCTTCGACAACTACAACGTCGGTGTGCAGCAGGGCACCTCGGTGCTGCAGGGCCTGGGCCTGCTGAACCCGGACGGTTCCCCCGGAACCGCCACCGGCCCCTTCAACGTCGAGCTGTTCGCCGGCTCGCTGGACGACAACAACGCCCAGTTCTTCTGGAACGGCGCGATGGACACCATGAAGCCGTTCATCGACTCCGGCAAGGTCGTCGTGAAGTCCGGCCAGACGAGCATCGACCAGGCCGCCATCCTGCGCTGGCAGCAGGAGACCGCGCAGCGGCGCATGGAGGACCTGCTGACCTCCGCCTACAACGACGGCAGCAAGGTCGACGGCGTCCTGTCGCCCTACGACGGCATCTCCCGCGGCATCATCACCGCCCTGCAGAACGCCGGGTACGGCGGCGGCGGCCAGGCGATGCCCATCATCTCCGGCCAGGACGCCGAGATCGCCTCCGTCAAGCTCATCAACGACGGCGTGCAGTACGCGACCGTCTTCAAGGACACCCGCAAGCTCGCCGAGCAGGCCGTCACCGCCTCCTCCGCGATCCTCGAGGGCAACGAGCCCGAGGCGAACGACACCGAGACGTACGACAACGGCGTCAAGGTCGTGCCCTCGTACCTGCTCGAGTCCGAGATCGTCACCAAGGACAACATCAAGTCCGCCCTGATCGACACGGACTACTACACCCAGGCCGAGGTCGACGCCGGCCAGGCCAGCTGACCTCACGCCCTTCCCACGGAGCCGTCCCCACCGCGC
>NZ_JAAALM010000721.1 GCF_009906395.1 Kineococcus indalonis | reverse complement strand
GTCGAAGAGGACCCGCGCCAGCAGCGGCACCCACTGCGCCGGGTCGGTGCGGCCGCCGCGCCCGGTGGCCGCCGCGCCCGTCGCCGGGCGCTCGGTGGGGATGTCGACCTCGTCGCCGTCGCGCCCGCCGGTGGCCTCGTGGGCGAGCTTGACGGCGGCCAGGGCGATCTCCAGCACGTCGAACTCGTCGCCGAGGCCCTCCACGACGGGGCGGAAGCGGTCCAGCTGGTCGGTGAGCAGGCTCTCGCGCAGCGCCGCGCGCGTCAGCTCCAGGCGTCGGGCGTGCAGGTCGGCCACGGTGGGCAGCGCCTCGACGGCGATGCGCTGGCCGGTGACCCGCTCGATGGTCTTCAGCATCCGGTGCTCGCGCGAGTCGGCCAGGGTGATGGCCACGCCCTCGCGGCCGGCGCGCCCGACCCGGCCGATGCGGTGCACGTAGGACTCCGGCGCGCTGGGCACGTCGTAGTTCACGACGTGGCTCAGGTGCTCCACGTCCAGCCCGCGCGCGGCGACGTCGGTGGCCACGAGCAGGTCCGCGGTGCCCGAGCGCAACCGGCCCAGCACCTTCTCCCGCTGGTCCTGGCTCAGCCCGCCGTGCAGGGCCTCGGCCCGGTACCCGCGCCCGTTCAGGCTCTCGGTGACGGTGTCCACCTGCTCGCGGGTGCGGCAGAAGACGATGGCCGCGCCGGGCGCCTCCACGTCCAGCACCCGGCCCAGCGCGGCGGTCTTGTGCGCGCGCGGCACCAGGTAGGCGCTCTGGCGGACCCGGGGCGCGTCCCCGGCGGCGAGGGGGGCGCGCTCGATGCGCACCCGCACCGGGTCGCGCAGGTGCCGGCGCGCCAGCGCCGCCGTGCGCGCGGGCATGGTGGCGGAGAACAGCACCGTCTGGCGGTGCTCGGGCGTGGCGGCCAGCAGCGCCTCGATGTCCTCGCTGAAACCCATGTCCAGCATCTCGTCGGCCTCGTCGAGCACCACGGTGCGCAGCGCCTCGAAGGTCAGCGCGCCGCGCCCGAGCAGGTCCAGCGCCCGGCCGGGGGTGGCGACCACGACGTCCACGCCGCGCTCCAGCGAGCGCAGCTGCTGACCGATCGGGGTGCCGCCGTAGACGGGCAGCACCCGGGCGCCGAGCTCGCGGCCGTACTTGTACATCGCCTCCGAGACCTGCACCGCCAGCTCCCGGGTGGGGGTCAGCACCACGGCGGTGGGGGTGCCGGGCCGCTCGGCCGGCGGCGCCAGGACCTGCAGCAGGGGCAGGGCGTAGGCGGCGGTCTTGCCCGTGCCGGTCGCGGCGACCCCGAGGACGTCGTGCCCGGCCAGCAGCGGCGGCACGGCCTCGCGCTGGATGGGCGTGGGCTCCTCGTAGCCCAGCGCGGTCAGCGGGCGCAGCAGCTCCTCGCGCAGGGCCAGGTCGGCGAAGGTCGTCGCCTCCGGCTCGTCGGTCCCGGGTTCGTCGGTCCCCGGTCGGGGGGCCTCCGGCTCGCGGACCTCCGCGTCGGGGGTGTCCGCGTCGGGGGTGTCCGCGTCGGGGGTGCTC
>NZ_JAAALM010000720.1 GCF_009906395.1 Kineococcus indalonis | reverse complement strand
GCGGTGAACCCCGCGAGGGCCGCCGGGTCGCGGGGTTCACCGCCGGTGCCCCCTGCGCCCGTCCGGGGCACCCCCGCCGGTCCATCCGGTCACGGCCCCGCGCACCCGAACCACTCCCTGACGAGGCGGGACGGACCCGCCGGGGCGAGGGGTGGTCGACGTGCGGTTCACGGGAGCGGTCGCGGCGGTCTGCGTCGCGGGCGGCGTGCTCGGCGGCGTGCTCGGCGCGGCGCCGCGGGCCGCGGCGGCCGACGCCGTCACCGGCACGGTGCAGCGCGCCGTCGTCGAGGTCGGCCACGACACCGAGCGCGCGACGGGTGCGGGGCAGGGCGTGGAGCAGGACGTCGAGGTCACGGTGCTGCGCACCGCCGGCGGCGACGTGCGGGTGCCCGCCTCCGACCTCGCGGACGTGCCCACCGGCAGCACCGTCAGCGTGCAGCTCGGCGCCGCCGTGCGCGCCACCACCCGCACCCCGCGCGCCCTGGCCGAGTCCGGCCGCGACGTGCAGGGCTACCGCGTGCTCTCCGCCGCGGTCCAGACCAAGGCCGTCAGCACCGCCCCGCGCAAGGTGCTGCCCGTCGTCGTCACCGTGACCGGCGTCGCCGCCGACGGCACCACCGGCGCCACCCTGACCTCCGCGCTCGCCGAGGTCAGCCGGTTCTACGACCACGAGACCCACGGGGCCGTCACCTACACGGCCCTGGCGCCCACCACCGCCACCGTCGCCGCCACCGCCGCGACCGCCTGCGACCTGTCCACCCTGGAGAAGGCGGTGCGCGCCAAGGTGGCCGTGCCCGCCGACACCACCCTGCTGATGTCCACGCCGAAGCTGTCGTGCGGCTTCGCCGGCGTGGCCTGGATCGGCTCCACCAGCGCGCGCGGCCTGGCCCTGTGGGTCCACGGCAACGCCACCCCCGCCGTGATCGCCCACGAGATCGGCCACAACCTCGGCCTGGGCCACTCCGGCTCCTCCGCCGCCTGCGCCGGCGGCAGGGCCGACGACGGCGCCGCCAGCGCCTGCACCACCGTGGAGTACGGCGACTTCTTCGACGTCATGGGCGCCAACTCCTTCGGCACCGGCTCGCGCACCCTGCACCTGGGGGAGATGAGCGCCGCCCAGCGCGACCGCCTCGCCGGGTTCACCGGCACCGAGCTGGCCGGCGTCGACGCGGCCACCACCACCTCCACCGTGCTCGCGCCGATCGGCGCGCCCAGCGGCACGCAGGCCGTGAAGCTCACCAGCGGCGGCGTCACCTACTACGTGGAGCTGCGCGCCGGCGGCGGCCGCGACGCCGACCTGTACCCGGGCGGGCAGTACTTCGGCACCACCGCCACCGGCTCCACCGGCTGGGCGCCGATCCCCGCCGGGGTGACCGTGCGCCGCCTGGACGGCACCACCGCCGGCGCCAAGGCGCGCCTGCTGGAGCCCCTGGCCACCGGGGCGCCGTTCGTGCTGCCCGCCGGGGCCACCTTCACCACCGCCGACGGGCGCACCGCGATCACCGCCACCGCCGTGTCCGCCACCGCCGCCACCG
>NZ_JAAALM010000071.1 GCF_009906395.1 Kineococcus indalonis | reverse complement strand
CGGTGGGCCTGCAGGTGTTCGTGCTGGCGCACGCGCTGGGCGGCGGCTGGCCGGCGGGGCGGCTGCTGGCGCTGGCGCTGGGCGGGTACGCCCTGGCGTGGGTGGTGGGCTTCCTGGTGGTCCTGGCCCCGGCGGGGGCCGGGGCGCGCGAGCTGGTGCTGGCGGCCGTGGTGGCGCTGGCCGTGGGCGGCGGCGGCGCGGCCGTGGTGGTGCTGGGCTCGCGGGTGCTGCTGACGCTGGCGGACCTGCTGCTGGCGCTGGGGGCGCTGGCCGCCGCGCCGGGCACCGTCGCGCGCCTGCGCCGCGCGCGCTGACCGGCAGGTTGCGATCGGGTGACGAAACCGCAGCGCACCGTG
Organism: Kineococcus indalonis; assembly: GCF_009906395.1. Classification (GTDB taxonomy): domain Bacteria; phylum Actinomycetota; class Actinomycetes; order Actinomycetales; family Kineococcaceae; genus Kineococcus; species Kineococcus indalonis. The sequence continues at coordinate 10,650 of NZ_JAAALM010000071.1, read as the reverse complement.
CTCCTGGTTGGTGCGTCCGGGTGATCGACGGCAGGGTGTGTCGGCGCAGGGCCCCGGCCGGCGCCAGCCGGCCCCGGAGCCCACCGGCACGCCGTCGACCGCGGAGGGAACCCATGCGCCGCCGCACGATCATCACCTCGCTCGCCGCCTCGCCGCTGGTGGTCGCCGGGTGCAGCACCGGTGAGGGCGTGGACGCCCCCGGCACGGGCGGCGGGGACGCGCAGGGCGGCTTCGTCGCCGCCACCAGCGCCCAGCCGGACCAGTTCGACCCGCACAAGACCACCGCGTACGCCAGCTTCCAGGTGCTGGAGAACGTCTACGACACCCTCGTCGAGCCCAGCGCCGACGGCGAGGAGATGCAGCCGTCGCTGGCCGCGGAGTGGACCACCGGCCCCGACGGCCTCACCTGGACCTTCACGCTGCGCGAGGGGGTGACGTTCCACGACGGCTCGCCCTTCGACGCCGAGGACGTCGTGTTCTCCTTCCGGCGCATCATCGACCAGCAGCTCGCCAACGCCTACCGCCTGGCCACCGTCACCGACGTGCGCGCGCAGGACCCCCGCACGGTGGTCTTCACCCTCTCCGAGCCCACGCCCGCGCTGCTGAGCCAGATCGGCGGGTTCAAGGGCCTGGCGATCGTCCCGGCCGGCGTGGACGAGGCGTCCCTGACGACGAGCGCGGTGGGCACCGGGCCCTTCACCCTCGTCAGCTCCTCGGCCAGCGAGGTCTCCCTCAGCCGCTACGACGGCTACTGGGGCGAGGCCCCCGGCGTGGAGGGGGTGACGTTCCGGTTCATCACCGAGCCCGCCGCGGCGATGACGGCGCTGACCGGCGACCAGGTGCAGTGGACGGACAACGTGCCGCCGCAGCAGGTCTCCGACCTCGCCGGGGACGAGCAGGTCGAGCTCGGGCAGGTGGCCAGCGTGGACTACTGGTACCTGGCGATGAACTGCGCGAAGGCGCCCTTCTCCGACCGGGACGTGCGCCGCGCGATCGCCACCGCGGTGGACCGCGCGGCGGTGACCACCGCCGCCCGCTACGAGGCCGCGCGCCCCAACCAGACCGCCGTCCCCGAGGACAGCTTCTGGTACCACGACTACGCGCCGTTCTCCGTGGACGTCGACGAGGCCAAGCGGCTGCTGGAGGGCGCCGGCGTCAGCGGCCCGCTGACGATGGGGCTGATGGTGACCCCGGAGTACCCCGAGACGGTCACCGCCGCGCAGGTGATCGCCAGCCAGCTCGAACCGCTGGGCATCACCGTGCAGATCCAGACCGAGGACTTCGCCACCTGGCTGGACCGGCAGGGCCGCGGCGACTTCGACGCGTTCCTGCTCGGCTGGCTGGGCAACCTCGACCCGTTCGACTACTACGACGGCCAGCACCGCACCGGCGGCTCGAACAACTACCACGGCTACTCCAACCCGGCGGTGGACGACCTGCTGGACCGCGCCGCCGTCGCCACCGACCGCGACGGGCGCAAGGCGCTGTACGACCAGGCCGCCGAGCTGATCGTCGACGACGTGTCCTACCTGTACCTGTACAACCCCGACGTGGTGCAGGCCTGGACGCCGGGCCTGACGGGTTACGAGGTGCGCCCCGACAAGGCCGTGGACTTCGACTCGGTCGCCCTGCCCTCGTGACGGGGTTCGCCCTGCGGCGCACCCTGCAGTCCGTCGTGGTGCTGCTGGGCGTGAGCGTGGCGGTGTTCGCGCTGGTGCACCTGGTCGACGGCGACCCGGTGCGCCTGGCGCTGGGCACCCGCTTCGACCAGGCCACCTACGACGCGCTGCGCGAGCGCTCCGGGCTGGACCAGCCCCTGGCCGTGCAGTACGCGCAGTGGATCTCCAGCGCGGTCACCGGCGACCTCGGGGTGAGCTTCCGCTCCGGGGACCCGGTGACGGTGCTGATCCTGGAGCGCCTGCCCGCGACGCTGTCGCTGGCCGGCGCCTCGATCCTCGTGGCGCTGCTCATCGCGCTGCCGCTGGGCACCGTCTCGGCGCTGCGGCCGCGCTCGCTGCTGGACGGCCTCGGCACGGTCGTCAGCCAGGTCGGCATCTCGGTGCCGGAGTTCTGGATGGGCATCATGCTCATCCTGCTGTTCGCCGGGACGCTGGGCTGGTTCCCCGCCAGCGGGTACGTGCCGCTGAGCGAGGACCCGGCGGGGTGGGCGCGCAGCCTGGTGCTGCCCGCGGTGACCACGGGCCTGGTCTCCGGCAGCGTGCTGACGCGCTTCACCCGCTCCAGCGTGCTGGAGGCGCTGGGCGCCGAGCACGTGCGCACCGCCCGCGCCAAGGGCCTGGGCCCGCGCGCGGTGCTGAACTGGCACGTGCTGCGCAACGCGCTGCTGCCCCTGGTGACGGTGACGGGCGTGCAGCTGGCGTACCTGCTCTCCGGCGTGGTCGTCGTGGAGATCGTCTTCGCCTGGCCCGGCCTGGGGCAGCTGGCCCTGCAGGCCGTGCAGGCCCGCGACTACCCCGTGCTGCAGGGCGCGGTGCTGCTGTTCGCGTTCGTGTTCCTCCTGCTGAACCTGGTGGTGGACCTGCTGTACACCAAGCTCGACCCGAGGATCAGCGCGTGAGCGCGGCGGGCACGGCCGCCGGCTCGGCCGCGGGCGCCGCCGGCGCGGTGCGGGTGCGCCCGCCGCGCGGGCGCTTCACCTCCGCGCTGCGGCTGCTGCTGTCCTCCCCGCGCACCCTGTTCGCCCTCGTCGTGGTGGTGGGGGTGGTGCTGCTGGCGCTGCTCGACGAGCAGGTGGCGCCCACCGGGTACAACGAGGTGGACGTGGCGCAGCGGCTGCTGGCCCCCGGTGCGGACCACTGGTTCGGCACCGACGACCTCGGCCGCGACGTGCTCAGCCGCGTGGTGCTCGGGGCGGCGGTCTCGCTGCAGGTGGGCGCCGTCGCGGTGGGCTTCTCCCTCGTGTGCGGCGTCACCGCCGGCCTGCTCGCCGGGTACTACGGCCGCTGGCTGGACACCGTCCTCATGCGCCTGATGGACGTGCTGTTCGCCTTCCCCGCGATGCTGCTGGCCATCGCCGTCATCGCGGTCCTGGGGCCCGGCACGACGAACGCGATGATCGCCATCGGCCTGACGTACACGCCCGTGTTCGCGCGGGTGACCCGCGCGGCGGTGCTGGGCGTGAAGGAGAGCGTGTACGTGCGCGCCTCCCGCTCCGTCGGCGCCTCCGACGCGCGGCTGCTGCTGCGCCACGTCCTGCCCAACGCCGCCCCGCCGATCATCGTGCAGACCTCGGTGAGCCTGGCGTTCGCGGTGCTGGCCGAGGCGGCGCTGTCGTTCGTGGGCCTGGGCACCCAGCCGCCCGCGCCGAGCTGGGGCCGGATGCTCTCCGAGGGCCGCGGCCACCTCGAGGACGCCTGGTGGATGGCGGTCTTCCCGGGCCTGGCGATCGTGCTGCTGGTGCTGGCGTTCAACCTGCTCGGCGACGGCCTGCGCGACGTGCTGGACCCCCAGCAGCGCAGCGCCCTGGAGGCCGCGCGCTCGCGCTCGCGGCGCGCGCGCCGGCGCGGGGGGCGCTCGTGAGCGCCGGGCGCACGGGGCACGCCGGGCGCGCCGGGGACGCGCAGCCGGTGCTGGAGGTGCAGGACCTGCGCGTGGAGCTGGACACCCCGCGCGGGACGGCCTCGATCGTCAACGGCCTCAGCTACTCCGTCGCGCCCGGGGAGACGGTCGCCGTCGTGGGGGAGTCCGGCAGCGGCAAGAGCGTGTCGGTGATGGCGCTGCTGGGGCTGCTGCCCGCGCACGCCCGGGTCGGGGGCCGGGCGCTGTTCCGCGGCCGGGACCTGCTGGCGATGGGGGAGCCGGAGCTGCGGCAGGTGCGCGGCGACGGCATCGGCATGGTGTTCCAGGACCCCATGACCTCGCTGAACCCCGTGCTGACCGTGGGCCGCCAGATCACCGAGGGCCTGCTCGCGCACGGGCGGGTGGCGGGTGGGCGCCAGGCGCGCGAGCGGGCCGCGCAGCTGCTCGCCGACGTCGGGCTGCCCGACCCGCGCGCGGCGCTGGGGCGCTTCCCGCACGAGCTGTCCGGCGGGATGCGCCAGCGCGTCGTCATCGCCATCGCCCTGTCCGGCGACCCGGCGCTGCTCATCGCCGACGAGGCCACCACCGCCCTGGACGTCACCGTGCAGGCGCAGATCCTCGAGCTCGTCGACGGCCTGCGCGCCGAGCACGGCACCGGCGTGGTGTGGATCACCCACGACCTCGGCGTCGTCGCCGGCACCGCCGACCGGGTGCTCGTCCTGTACGGCGGGCGGTGCGTGGAGGACGGCGGCGTCGACGACGTCTTCGAGCGCCCCGCGCACCCCTACACGCAGGGCCTGCTCGGCGCGCTGCCGCAGCTGCACGACGGGCCCGGGGGGCGCCGCAGCGAGCTCGTGGCGATCGCCGGCGCCCCGCCGCCGCCCACGGACCTGCCGCCGGGCTGCGTGTTCCACCCGCGCTGCCCGGTGCGCGGCGACGAGCGCTGCGCCCTCGAGCAGCCGCCGCTGGTGCCCGTCGCGCTCGGCGCGCGCCCGGACGGCACCGCCGTGCCGCACCGCGCGGCGACGTTCCACGACACGGCGCCCGGCACCGGCGGGGCGGGCTCGTGAGCGACGTCCTGGTGCGCGCCCGCGGCCTGCAGGTGCACTTCCCGGTGCGCGCGCGGGGTCTGCGCCGCCGGCGCACCGGCGAGGTGCGCGCCGTCGACGGGGTGGACCTGGAGATCCGCCGCGGGGAGACCCTGGGCCTGGTGGGGGAGTCCGGCTGCGGCAAGTCCACCCTGGGCAACGCGCTGCTGCGGCTGGTCGAGCCCACCGGCGGGCGCGTGGAGTTCGACGGCACCGACGTCACCGCGCTGCGCGCGCGCGAGCTGCGGGCGCTGCGCCGGCGCGCGGTGATGGTCTTCCAGGACCCGTACGCCTCGCTGGACCCGCGCGCCACCGTCGGGCAGACCGTCGCCGAGCCGCTGCGGGTGCACGGCCTGCACCCCGGCGCCGCCGCGCGCGCCGCACGGGTGGCGGAGCTGCTGGAGCTGGTGGGCCTGGACCCGGCGGCGGCCCCGCGCTACCCGCACGAGTTCTCCGGCGGGCAGCGCCAGCGCGTGGGCATCGCCCGCGCCCTGGCCGGCGAGCCGGACTTCGTCGTGTGCGACGAGGCCGTGGCGTCCCTGGACGTCAGCGTGCAGGCGCAGGTGCTGAACCTGCTGCGCGAGCTGCAGCAGCGCCTGGGGCTGACGTACCTGTTCGTCTCGCACGACCTGGCCGCCGTGCGGCACGTCAGCGACCGCATCGCCGTGATGTACCTCGGGCGCGTGGTGGAGGTCGGCGACGCCGACGCGGTCAGCACCCGCCCCCAGCACCCCTACGCGCAGGCGCTGCTGTCGGCGGTGCCGCTGCCGGACCCGGCGGCCGAGCGCCGCCGCGAGCGCATCGTGCTGCGCGGGGAGGTGCCCTCGGCCACCCGCGTGCCCTCCGGCTGCCGCTTCCGCACCCGCTGCCCGCGCGCCTTCGCGCCGTGCCCGGACGTGGACCCGGCCCTGCAGGAGGCCGAGCCCGGGCACCGGGCGGCCTGCCACCTGCACGGCGTGGTGGGCACGCCGGTGCCCGCCGAGCAGCGCGGGCCCGCCTGAGCCCACCGGCCCGGCGGCCACCCGCCCGGCGGCCGGCGCGCCGCGCGCGCCGCGCTCAGTCCTCGTCGCGCGGCACGCGCGAGGCCGTGCGGTGCACCACGTCGGCGTAGTCGGGGTGGCGCTGCAGCCAGCGGGCCACGAACGGGCACAGCGGCACCGCCGTCAGGCCCCGGGCGCGCACGTCGTCCAGGGCGTGGCGCACCACCGCCGAGGCGATGCCGCGCCCGGCGAAGCCGGGCAGGACCTCGGTGTGGGCGAAGACGAGGAAGCGCGGGGCGGGGGAGTAGACCGCCACGGCGGCCAGCTCACCGCCGACCCGCCCCTCGTAGCGGGACAGCTCGGCGTTGTCCACCACGGTCAGCGCGCCCGCCCCGGCCGCGGCGGGGGCGCCGCCCGCGGGGTCGGGAGCGGTGGCGGTGGTGGTGCTCCAGCGGGGCGTGGCGCTCACGGGCCTCTCCTGTCGGTCGGGCGTCAGCCGTTCAACGAGCAGTGAACAGCCTCCGGCGCCCGGACGACAGGGGGGTGGACCCGGCGCGCCGGGCCTCACGCCCCGCCGGCGAGGGCCACCACCGCGTCCGGGCGCTCGGCGGCCACCCGGCGCAGCTCGGCCACCACCGCCGCGGTGGGCGCGTCGGCGGTGCGCCCGGCCCGGGTGGCCACGTGGATCGAGCGCGCCGGCGGCTGCCCGGCCAGCGGCACCACCGCCAGCCCCGCCGGGCGCAGCGGGTGCGCCAGCCGCGGCACCAGCGCCACCCCGGCGCCGGCGGCCACCAGCGCCGCCAGGGCGTCGAACTCCGTGCAGTGGTGGCGCACGTCGGGGGAGAAGCCCGCCGCCGCGCACGCCGCGGCGGTGATCTGCGCGCAGGCGTCGTCGGCGCTGGCCGCCACCCACTCCTCGCGCGCCAGCGCCGCCAGCGGCACCTGCGCCTCGCCGGCCAGCGGGTGCTCGGCCGGCAGCAGCACGTCCAGGACGTCGCGCAGCAGGTCCACCCGGTCGTAGCGGGCGTCCTCGTGCGCCGGGCCGCCGCGGTGCTCGACGGTGACCACGACGTCCAGCTGCCCGGAGTCCAGGCCCGCCACGGCGTCCAGCGGCTCGCGCTCGCGCACCAGCAGCCGCAGCCCCGGGCGCTGCCGGCGCAGCGATCGCAGCGCCGGGCCGACCAGCGCGGCGATCGCGCTGGCCAGCGAGCCCAGCCGCACCTCCCCCACGAGGCCGTCCTCGAAGCGGGCCAGGTCCGCGCGGGCCTTCTCCAGCTGCGCGGCCACGGCGTCGGCGTGGGCGAGCAGCACCCGCGCCTGCCCCGTCAGCCGCACGCCGCGGCCCTGCCGCTCCAGCAGCGGCACGTCCAGCTCGCGCGCCAGCCCGGCCAGCTGCTGCGAGACCGCCGAGGGCGTCAGGTGCAGCGCGGCGGCGGTGGCGCTGACCGTGCCGCGGCGCTCGACCTCGCGCAGCAGCCGCAGCCGTCGCAGGTCGATCGTGAAGTCCGCGCTGTCGATCGGCATGAGGGAACAATAGGTGGACTGAAGGGTCGCGGGCCCGGGACGATGGGGGCGTGACCCGCCGCGCCACCCTCCTCTTCACCGCCCTGTGCCTGGCCTGGGGCGTGCCCTACCTGCTCATCAAGGTCGCCGGCGCCGAGATGGCCCCCTCGGTGCTCGTGCTCGCCCGCACCGGGCTCGCCGCCGCCCTGCTGCTGCCCTTCGTGCTGCTGCGCCCCGCCGTGCGCGCCCAGGTGCCCGCCGTGCTGCGCCGCTGGCCGGCGCTGGCCGCCTACGCCGGCCTGGAGATCGTCGGCCCCTGGCTCTTCCTCGCCCGCGCCGAGCAGGAGCTGCCCAGCTCCACCGCCGCCCTGCTCATCTCCGCCGTGCCCGTCGTCGGCGTCCTCGTGGCCCCGCTGTTCGGGCGCGCCGAGCGCCTCGGCGGGCGCGGCTGGGCCGGCCTGGCCCTGGGCACCGCCGGCGTGGCCGCCCTGGTGGGCCTGGACGTGGCCGGCTCCGACCTCGGCGCCGTCGCCGAGGTGGGCGCCGTCGTCGTCGGCTACGCCCTGGGCCCGGCGGTGATGCACCGCTGGCTCGGGGACCTGCCCGGCCTGCCCGTCGTCACCGCCAGCCTGGTGCTGGCCGCCCTGGCCTACGTGCCGGTCGTCGCCCTGGGCCCCGGCCTGCCCGACACCACCCCCTCCGCCGCGGCGCTGGGCTCCGTGGCCGCCCTGGCCGTCGTGCTCGCCGTGCGGCCCGCGCCGCTGGTCGTGCTCAGCGGGCCCGGCTGGCCCGCCGCCGTGGACGGCTGCGAGCGCGCGGCCTCGCTGGCGGACGCGGTGCGCCGCTGCGCGGCCGCCGTGCACGCCTGACGCGCCGCACCGCCCGGACCGCTCCGCCGGGCCGGTCCCGCCGGGCCGGTCCCGCCGGGCCGGTCCCGCCGCACCGTTGCGGCGGACCCGCTTGACACCCGACCGGTGCAGCCGTTATCGGGCGCTCAGGTACGCACCCCCGCGTGCCGATGACCTCAGCGTGGCGCGCCCGACGCGCGCCGCGGCGCTCCCACGGACGGGTGCGCTCCACCCGACAGGGAAGAGGTAAGTGGTGGCTACGGTTCTGGTCTGCGACGACCTTCCGCTGGCTCGCGAGGCGATGCGCCGCATGGTCGCCGCCGTCCCGGGCGTCACCCGCGTCGTGGGTGCCGCCTCCGGGGAGGAGGCGCTCACGCGCTGGCCCGTCGAGCGCCCCTCGCTGGTCATCATGGACGTGCGCATGCCCGGCATCGGCGGCGTGGAGGCGGCCCGCCGCCTGCTGGCGCGCCACCCCGAGGCCAACGTCCTCATGGCCACGATGGCCGAGGACGGCGACGGCGTCGCGCGCGCCGTGGCCTCCGGCGCCCGCGGCTACGTCGTCAAGGACGTCTCCCGCGAGGAGCTGGCCACCGCGGTGCTCCAGGCGCTGCAGGACGTCTCCCGCCGCCGCGGCGCCGGTGGCCGCGCCCGCGCGGCGCTGTCCGGCCGCGCGCCGGTGCTCACCGAGCGCGAGCAGCAGGTGCTGGTCGGCATGAGCCGCGGGCGCAGCAACGCCGAGATCGGCCGCGAGCTGTTCCTGTCCGAGGACACCGTCAAGACGCACGCCCGCCGGCTGTTCCGCAAGCTCGAGGCCGCGGACCGCGCGCAGGCGGTGGCTGTGGGATTCCGCTGGGGTCTCGTACGGTAGGACCGTGGGCCCTGGGGGCGACGAGGCCGGTGGACCGGCCGGGGCGGACGCCGTGCGGCGCGCCGACCTCGGTGCTGCCCCGGTGGACGTCGCCCCCGACGCCGTGGAGGTGCGCACCGCCGCGTCCCCCGCGGCGCTGGACGGCGGCGCGCTGGAGCCGCACGACGCGGACGTCGACGGCGAGCTGCGCGACGCCGACCTGGACGGGCCCGGTGCGGCGGGTGTAACGCGCGGCGCCCCGGCGCCGATGAGCAGGGTGGATGCCGGGGGGCTCCAAGAACTGGCGGCGCGCGCCCTGTCGGGGGAGCAGGGCGCGGTCGCCGACCTCCTGGCGGCGGTCCGCCGCCTCGTCCACCGCTACTGCCGGGCCAAGCTCGGGCGCATGCCCGGAGCTGATCACGCCGCCGAGGACGCGGCACAGGAGGTCTGCATCGCCGTGCTGACGGCTCTGCCCCGCTACAAGGACACCGGACGCCCGTTCGAGGCGTTCGTGTACCGCATCGCGGCCAACAAGGTCGCCGATGCGCAGCGGGCTGCCTACCGGGCCCCCGTGCCCACCGAGGAGGTCCCGGACGCGGCCACCGCCGAGCCCGGGCCGGAGCAGCTGGCGCTGGACGCCTTCGACGCCGAGACCGTCGGCCGCCTGCTGGACACCCTGCCGCCCAAGCTGCGCGAGATCCTCACGCTGCGCGTGGGCGCGGGCATGTCCGCCGAGGAGACGGGCCGCGCCCTGGACATGACCGCCGGCGCCGTGCGCGTCGCGCAGCACCGCGCCATGCAGAAGCTGCGCAAGACCGCCCTGGCCGACGCCTCCCTGCGGGTGACGTCGTGAACCCCGTCGACCGCGGGCACCTGCGCGGCGAGCGGGAGGTGCTGCCGACGGTGCCGGAGCTGCTGGCCACCGACGCCCTGCTGGACCGCCTGGGCGCGCACCGCGCCACCGAGGGCGACCTGGGCGACACCGTGGTCCGCCTGCTGGACGCCTACGCCCTGCACGCGGACCCGGAGACGGCCGGCGTGCGCCCCGTCCAGCTGCCGCGCGACCTGCGGGGCGCGCCGGCGCAGGCCCCCGCCGAGCCCGCCGCCGCCCCGCGCGTGCTGGTGGCGCGCCGGCGCACCCTGGAGCGCCTGGGCCGCGGGGCCGCGGCCAGCGCCGCCGTCCTGGCCCTGCTGGGCGGCACGGCCGCGGCCGCGGCCACCGGCGGGCACCACGCCGACCCCACCGCGCGCACCGTGCAGAGCCCGGTCGCCTCCGTGCTGCCGGGCTGGTTCCCGGACGAGGTCATGGAGGTGCTCGGCGGCACGGTCAAGCAGCGGGTGGACCGCGAGCTGGACCTCGCCCGCGCCGACGCCCGCTCCGGCCGCCCCGAGGCCGCCGTGCAGCGCGTGAGCAAGGTCCTCACCGACCTGCGCCGCTCCGGCAGGGTGCGCTCGCCGCTGGTGGAGCAGGTGGAGAGCACCCTGCAGGCGCTGCAGCAGGCCGCCGGGCAGCCGGTGTCCACCCTGCCGCCGCCGGCACCGGGCACCCTGCCCGCGCTGGTGGCCGCCACCACCCAGCCGGCGGAGGTCGTGCCGCGCTGGGTGGCGCCGATGGCGCCCACCGCCCCGGCGCTCCCCGGTGCCGCCGACGGGTCCGGGGTGGACACCGCCACCCCGGGCGCGCGGCCCACGGCGGTGCCGAGCGCGCCGGCGGGGACCCCGACGGCCACCCCGTCCGGCACCCCGGCGGCCACGCCGTCCAGCACCCCGAGCGCCACGCCGTCCTCGCCGGTGCGCGGCGGTGCGGGCGGTGACGGCGGCGCCCCCACCGGCGCGCACCGGCG
>NZ_JAAALM010000719.1 GCF_009906395.1 Kineococcus indalonis | reverse complement strand
AACCCTCACACCGCACCGCACCGCACCGCTCCGGCCGCCGGCGGGGCGGTGCGGTGCGGTGCGGTGTGAGGGTTCGGTGATCGGCCCCGGTGCCTGTCGTGCCGCCGCCCGCGGGCACCCGGCGGGCGCGGTGCGACTGGGTAGGGTCCCCGGGTGCTCACAGCCCGTACCGCCCCCAGCACCGCGCCGCGCCGCCGCGCGCGGCACCCCCTGACCTGCCGCCCGGCGCTCCGCGCCGGCCTCCCGCTGCCCGCGGGGGCCGCCGCGTGAGCATGGGCTTCGGCGAGGGCGCCCTCCTGGGGCTCGTGCAGGGCCTGACCGAGTTCCTGCCCATCTCCTCCAGCGGGCACCTGGCGATCGTGGGTACCCTCATCGGCGCCGACGACCCCGGCGCCGCCTTCACCGCCATCAGCCAGCTGGGCACCGAGGCCGCGGTCGTCCTGTACTTCCGGCGCGACATCGCCCGCATCGTCAGCCGCTGGGCGCTCTCGCTGGCCGGGCGGGTGCCGCGCTCGGACCCCGACGCCCGGATGGGCTGGCTGGTGATCCTCGGCACCGTCCCCATCGGCGTGCTGGGCCTGGCCTTCCAGGACCAGATCGAGACCGTCCTGCGCGGCTTCGTGGTCATCGGCACCACGCTGTGGCTGTTCGCGCTGCTGCTGGGCGCCGCGGACCGCTTCGGGCGCAAGGAGCGCACGCTGGACCGGCTGACCTGGAAGCACGGCCTGCTGTTCGGGCTGGCGCAGTCGCTGGCGCTGGTCCCCGGCGTGTCCCGCTCCGGCGGCACCATCACGATGGGCCTGCTGCTCGGCTACACGCGCGAGGCCGCGGCCCGCTACTCCTTCCTGCTGGCCATCCCGGCCGTGGTGGCCTCCGGCCTGTTCCAGCTGTACGACGAGCTGAGCGCCGGCGCGGGCGTGGCGTGGGGGCCCACGGTCCTGGCCACCGTCGTCGCCTTCGTCGTCGGCTACGCGGTGATCGCCTGGCTCATGCGGTACATCTCCACGCACAGCTACACCGCGTTCGTCGTCTACCGCATCGCGCTGGCCGTCGTGGTCTACGCGCTGGTGGCGTTCGGCGCGCTGCCCGCCTTCAACGACGGCTTCTCCGCCTGAGCGCGGCGCCGGGGTGCGGCGCTCAGAGCCAGCCGGAGCGCTTGAAGGCGCGGTACAGCGCCAGGCTGACGGTCACCATGAGCAGCAGGCACGCCGGGTAGCCCAGGCGCCAGCCCAGCTCCGGCATGTGCTCGAAGTTCATGCCGTACACGCCGGCGATGAGGGTGGGTGCCGCCACCATCGCCGCCACCGCGGAGATGGTGCGCATGTCGTCGTTCTGCCGCACCGAGACCTGCGCGAGGTGCGCGCTGAGGATGTCGCTGAGCAGCCGGTCGTAGCCCTCCACGTGCTCCACCGTGCGCTGCAGGTCGTCGAGCACGTCGCGCAGCAGGAACAGCGCCTGCCGCGCGCATCTACTCCCTCAAGCGCGAGGTGCTGGAGGTGCGCGCGGGGGAGAAGACCTGCTCCTCCATCTCCTCCAC
>NZ_JAAALM010000718.1 GCF_009906395.1 Kineococcus indalonis | reverse complement strand
CCCCACCCCGCACCACGAGCACCGGGGGAACCCGCCCTCGCCCCGGCCCGGCGCCGGGCCGGGGCGAGGGCGGGTTCCCCCGGTGCTCGTGGTGCGGGGTGGGGTGCGTGGGTCCCACGCTCGTGGCTGGCATCCGTTGCCCTCTCGTCGGTGCTCGCGAGTGTGCGTCCGTGCGGTGGCACGAGAGTCGCACAACCAGCGCCCGCGCAGGGGGGGTGACCGGGTCCAGGACCGGCGCCGCGGTCCCGGCCGCCCGGTGCGGGGGCGACCGGGACCGGGGAAGAACGGGAACACCGGGAACACCGGGAACACCGGGAACACGGGGAACACCGGAAACCCCGGGAGTCCCGGGGGCCGCGAGAACCGCGGGGGGGTCAGAGGATGCCGCGCGTGGCGTTCACCCAGGCGGCGAGGGCGGGCTTGGCGGTGCCGTCCCGGCGCACCAGGCCGTAGCCGTTGACGTTGCTGACGCTGCCGTCGCCGAGGTCGACGTACGAGTACCACATCAGCGTGCGCAACCAGGGCATCGACGGCAGCTGGGCGGCGGCCGCCTTGACGGTCTGGGCCTGCATCGTCTCGTCGACGTGGTCGTACCCGCTGCCCCACACCCGGGTCGCGGCCGTCGTGCCCTTGCCCGGACCCGTGGTGGGGGCGCCGAACTCGGTCGCCCACACGCCCTTGGCGGAGTCGCCGCGCGCCACCATCATCTCGCGCAGCTTCGTCATCTGGGTCCAGCCGCTCCAGAGCTGACCCTCACCGGGCAGGGCCGGGAAGCAGTAGGGGTGCATGCCGACGCCGTCGAAGGAGGCGCGCGCACCGGCGTCGTAGACGCCCTTGAGGAAGTCCTGCGGGGAGTAGGTGCCCCCCGCGACGGTGACCGCCGGGGCGAGCCCGCCGGTCACCACGGTGGCCGAGGGCTGACGGCGCTTGATCTCCGCGGAGGTCGCGACCAGCAGGCGCGCGTAGGCGGCGGGGTCGGGGCGCGGCGCCCAGGAACCCACGTTCGGCTCGTTCCAGACCTCCCAGACGCGGATGCCCGCCGGGGCGTACCGCTGCACCACCTCACCGGCGAACGCGGCGAAGGCGCGCGGGTCCGCCGGCGCGCACGCCGGGACGGTGCAGCCCGGCACGCGGGCCCAGGCGGGGGTGTAGTCGATGATGGGCAGCATCTGCAGGCCGCGGGCGTTGGCGGCCGAGACGACGCGGTCGACGGGGGCCCAGTTGCGCGCGCTGCCGGCGGTGGGCTGCACGGTGGGCCAGGCGACGTCGAAGCGGATGGACTTCGCCCCGCTGGCGCGGACGGCGTCGAGCCGGCGGCCGATGTCCGTGGAGGACATGCCGATCAGCTCTCCGATGGAGAAACCGGGGCCCAGGGTCGCCGGGGCGCTCACCTCGACGGCGGCGCTGGTCACCGCGAGCTGGCGCGTGCCGCGCTCGAGGGCGGGGGCGGCCTGCGCGGCGGGTGCGCACACCGCGGCGGCGGCGACGGCGAGCGCGGCCGCCGCGAGGCGGCGCACCGCGGAGGACTTCCAGGGGGTGCGTG
>NZ_JAAALM010000717.1 GCF_009906395.1 Kineococcus indalonis | reverse complement strand
CGTGCACCCGCTGCTGGGGGGTCTCGTTGTCCAGCGCCCACGGTTCGGCGGCGCGGTCCTCGTGCCCGCCGGGCCGTTCCTCCTGGGCGCCGACCCCGCCGCCGAACCGTGGGCGCTGGACAACGAGACCCCCCAGCAGCGGGTGCACGTGCCCGCCTTCCGCATCGCCCGCGTGCCCGTCACCAACGCCGAGTGGGCCGGTTTCGTCGCCGCCGGCGGCTACGACGACCCGCGGCTGTGGACGACCACCGGCTGGGCGCACCGCGTCACCGCCGGGCTGCGCGCGCCGCTGTCGTGGGAGCCCGACGGCGCCGGCTGGTTCACCCACCGCCGCTTCGGCGTCGTGCGCGCCGTCGACCCGGCCGAACCCGTCCAGCACGTCGACTTCCACGAGGCGCAGGCCTACGCCCGCTGGGCCGGCGCCCGCCTGCCCACCGAGGTCGAGTGGGAGAAGGCGTGCGCCTGGGACCCCGTCGCCGGCCGCCGCCGCCGCTGGCCGTGGGGCGAGGGGCCCGCCACCGCCGAGCGCGCCAACCTCGGCGGCACCGCCCTGGGCCCCGCGCAGGTCGGCGCCTACCCCGCCGGCGCCTCCGCCTACGGGGTGGAGCAGACCATCGGCGACGTGTGGGAGTGGACGAGCTCGCCCTTCACGCCCTGGCCGGGCTTCTCCCCGATGCTCTACGACACCTACTCCGCGCCGTTCTTCGGCGGCGAGCACCGCGTCCTGCGCGGCGGCGCGTGGGCCACCGCCCCGATCGCGGTGCGCCCCTCGTTCCGCAACTGGGACCTGCCGGTGCGCCGGCAGGTCTTCACCGGCGTGCGCCTGGCCTGGGACGCCTGAGTGTGCCGCCACCTCGCCTGGACCGGTGAACCGCGCACGCTCGCCGAGCTGCTGCTGGAACCGGAGCACGGGCTGCTGCGGCAGAGCTGGGCGCCGCGCCGGCAGTCCCACGGCACCGTCAACGCCGACGGCTGGGGCGTCGGCTGGTACACCCCCGCGCGCCCCGAACCCGCCCGCTGGCGCGCCGCGCGGCCGCTGTGGGCGGAGGCGTCGCTGACCTCCGTGGCCCCGCACGTGTCCTCCGGGTGCGTGCTCGCCGCCGTGCGCAGCGCCACCGCCGGCATGCCCGGCGAGGAGAGCGCCTGCGCACCCTTCGCGCGCGGGCGGCACCTGCTCTCCCACAACGGCGTCGTGGACCGCTCCACCCTGCCCGCCGGGGCGTGGCCGCTGGCGGAGTCCGTCTGCGACAGCGCCGTGCTCGCCGCGCACCTGCTCGCCGCCCCCGACGAGCTCGGCGAGCGCGTGGCCGCCGCGGGCGCCGCCGACCCCGGCGCCCGCCTCAACGTCCTGCTCACCGACGGCGAGCGCGTCCTGGCCACCGCCTGGGGCGACACCCTCAGCGTGCTGCGCACCCCGGAGGGCGTGGCGCTGGCCAGCGAACCCTTCGACGACGACCCCCGCTGGTGCGACGTGCCCGACCGCACCCTCGTGACCGCCACGCCCGACGGCGTCGCGCTGACACCCCTGGAGACGACGTGAGCAC
>NZ_JAAALM010000716.1 GCF_009906395.1 Kineococcus indalonis | reverse complement strand
GCGTCAGGCGGGACAGGTGGCGGCGTGCGTGCGGCACAGGTCGACGTGGCGGCGCCGCACCAGCAGCCCGTTCGTCGCCCCGCGCGTCCTCACCGCACCAGGGTACGGGTGGGCGGCCCCGTCCACCCGGTCGTCCGGCGGGTTCCCCGGGCGCTCCTCGCAGCGGTGCCGGCGGGGGCCGCCGCGGGGGTCAGCGGCGGTCGCCCAGCACGAACGTGCGGATCGCGGTGACCGCGGCCCCGCGCGCCCACTCGGGGAACCCGGTGTGCTGCACGTCGACGTCGAGCTCGGAGGCGTGCGGGCTGCGGTGCGCGCGGATGCCGGCGCGCAGGGCGGCGGCGCCCACCTCGGCCAGCCGGGCGTTCTCCCCGGAGACCAGGACCTTCTGCGGCATCGTGAGGTTGCCCACGGCGGCCACCAGGACCCCCAGCGCGCGGGCGGAGTCGTCCACGACGCGGCGGGCCAGCGGTTCCCCGGCCGCGGCCAGGTCCAGGACCTCCTCGAAGCCCACGAGGCGGCGCAGCGCGGCGCCGGCGCGCGCCTCCACCGCCCCGCGCGTGAGCATCGCCTCCGCGCATCCGGTGTGCCCCTCCGGGCACAGCGGGCCGGTGGGGTCCAGCGGGAAGTGCCCCAGCAGCCCGACGCCGGCGTCGGGGCGGTCCAGGACCCGGTCGTGCACGACGAGGCCGTAGCCCACCCCGGTGCCCACCACGACCAGCGCGAAGTGCTCGCAGCGCCGCGCGCTGCCGAACCACTGCTCCGCGCGCGTCAGGGAGAGCACGTCGTTGTCGACGACGACGGGCAGGCCCAGCTCGGCCTCCAGCGCCCGGCCGAAGGGCACCGACTCCCAGCCCAGGTAGCGCGCGGAGAGGACCTCCCCGTCCGGGGAGACGCGCCCGCCCAGGCTGACCCCCACGGCCCGCACGTCGCGGGCCGGGGCGCCGGCGCGGGCGGTCAGGGTGCGCACCAGGTCCCCCACGGTGGCGGTGCAGGCGGCGGGGGAGCGGTCCACCAGAGGTGCGCGCACCTCGGTGACGACGTTGGCGCGCAGCGTGGTCAGCACCGCGTAGGCGGTGTCGGCGGTGAGCTTGACGCCGACGAAGCCGTGGGAGAGCTCGTCCACGTCCAGCGGCCGGGTGGGCCGCCCGGAGGCGGCGTCGTAGGCGCCGGTGGTCTCCACGAGCAGGCCGGAGTCCAGCAGCGGCCTGGACAGCCGGGTCAGGCTGCCGGCGGACAGGTCCAGGCGGCGGGCCAGCTCGCTGCGCGGCAGCGGGCCGTCGAGGAGGACCTCCAGGGCGATGCTGTGCGCCGGGCCGGTCAGGGGCGTCCAGGCGGTGCCCGGCCTGGTGGTGCTGGTGAGGCTCACGGGTCTCCTCCGCGGGGTGGGGCGCCGCGCGTCGCGGGTGCGCTGGTGGAACGCTAACTGAGTTTTGCGGCGGAAGCCCGGTGGTCGCCCGGATCTCGCCGCGCGTGTCGCGTTCGTGATCGGAGGGTCGTTGACGCTGCTGAAGGTTTTGGCGTACAACTCTCAGCACCGCACGACCC
>NZ_JAAALM010000715.1 GCF_009906395.1 Kineococcus indalonis | reverse complement strand
CTGCCGACGATGGGCGCGCGGGAGCTGGACTCCGCCGCCCTGCGCGGCGCCGTGGCCGGTTTCGTCCTGGGGCGGCCCGCCCCGGGCGCCGGCGCGGGCCGGCGCGACGTGCGCGCGATGCTTCTGGACGCCTACGGCCCCTCCCGCCGCGATGCGCAGCGCCCCGACCTGGCCGCCGCGGCGGAGGACCTGGGCATGTCCGCCCGTCAGCTGCAGCGGTGGGTGCGCGGGGAGACCGTCCCGGCGCGCACCAACCCGCGCCTGCAGAAGCTCGTCCGCCGGGCCCGCGCCGCGCTGGGCTCCAGGGCCGGGCGCCGGCGGGCGCTGGGGCGCCACCCCGCCCCGGCGCCGGCCGCGGCCGGCGGGGCGCTCAAGGTGCGCGTCGGGGGGGTGCAGGGGGTGCTCTCCAGCAACGACGACCAGTACCGCGACCGGGTCACCGAGACGCAGATGTCCCCGGAGGAGTTCGCGCAGCTGCAGCAGGTGTGGGCCGAGCACGGCCACCGGGGGGCGGTGGACTTCCTGCACGCCCACTTCGACCGCACCTACGTCACCAACTGGCACTTCGAGTCCATCGACTCCGTCGAGTGGGCCGGTCCGCGCGGGCGCTGAGCACCCGCCGCGCCCTCACGCCCCCTCCACCCACCGGTGGCGCTCGCGCCGGCCCCGCACGCCGGCGCGCCGCGCCAGGCGGGACAGGTCGGGCACCGGCGCGCCCGCCAGCCAGCCGTCGCTGTGGCCCTTGGGCATCCGGTCGGGGTGCACGCGGGTGCGCCAGGGGCCCACCTCCCGCAGCAGCGCGTGGCGCAGCACGACCGCGTCGAAGCGGTGGCCGGTGCCGTAGGCGTCGAGGACCTGCCACCGCCCGCCGGGCACCGAGGCCGGGCGCGGCGGGGAGGTGCGCAACCGCGCCACGTTGGGCGCGTGCGCCCCCACCACGCCGGCGCGCGCGTACCCCAGGTCCGGGTTGAGCACCACCAGCAGCAGGTGCTCGCCCAGCCAGCCGCGCTCGGCCCACAGCGCCACCGGGGAGCTGAACGCCCCGTCGCGCTGCGAGGCCCGCTCGACCTCCGCGGCGGCCTCGGCGGCGTTGCGCGCGTCGTCCTCCTGGCGCTGCAGGACGTCCGGCGCGGGCAGCAGCGCGGCCCGCAGCCGGTGCGCCGCCTGCTGCCCGGGGCGCGCGTGACCGCCCAGCCAGCGCTGCACCTGCCGGGGGGAGACGCCGGCGGCGGCGGCCAGCGCCGCGGTGTCCACCCGCTCGCCCGGGCCGGTGGTGAAGGCCAGGCGCGCGGCGTGCCGCAGCTCCTCCAGCGTCCACGACCGCTGCGGCGGCGGGGGTGCGCTCGCGGTCTCCACGGGCGCAGTGTGCCGCCCGGCGCCACCGGTGTCGACGCCGGCGTGGCGGGTCAGCGGGAGGGGGCCCGCCGTGCGGCTGTGGTTGCGTCGAGCACCTTCCCGTGGCACGGTCCTCGTGCCGAGGGGCCAGGTCACCGGTGCGCAGCGCAGCCCACCACCCGGTCCCCGGGAGGAGAGCAGACGTGAGAAC
>NZ_JAAALM010000714.1 GCF_009906395.1 Kineococcus indalonis | reverse complement strand
CGACCACCCCCGCGCCCCCGCGCCCCCGCTCCGGCGGGGGCGCGGGGGCGCGCGTGCGAGGTGCCCGCGACACTGGCGCCGTGCTGCCGCCCGGACTGCTGGACACCCTGCCGGTCGGCGCCGTCGTGCCCGACCTGCTGGCCGCGCTGGACGCGGCGGGCGCGGCGGTCCTGCAGGCCCCGCCGGGCACGGGCAAGACGACCCTGGTGCCGCTGGCGCTGGCGCAGGCGCTGCCCGGGCGCGTGCTGGTGGCCGAGCCGCGGCGCGTGGCCGCGCGCGCCGCGGCCGCGCGGATGGCCTCCCTGCTGGGCGAGCCGGTCGGCGCCACCGTCGGGTACGCGGTGCGCGGGGAGCGCCGCGCGGGCCCGGGCACCCGGGTGGAGGTGGTCACCACCGGCCTGCTGCTGCGCCGGCTGCTGGGCGCGGAGGACCTGCCCGGCGTGGGCGCGGTCCTGCTCGACGAGGTCCACGAGCGCCAGCTCGAGCTGGACCTGTCGCTGGCGTTCTGCGTGCAGGCGCGCCGGCTGCTGCGCGAGGACCTGCGCCTGGTGGCGGCCTCGGCGACCCTGTCGGCGGACCGGCTGGCGGCGCTGCTGGGCGAGGGGCCCGCCGCCCCCGCGCCCGTGGTGACGGCCACCGCCCCGGTGCACCCGCTGGAGGTGCGCTGGTGCCCGCCGCCGCGGCCGGTGCGCCCCCCGGAGGGGCTGCGGGTGGACCCCGCGCTGCTGGAGCACGTCGCGCACCTGGTGCGCACCGCCGTCGGCGAGCTGGACGGCGACGTGCTCGTCTTCCTGCCCGGCGCGGGGGAGATCGCCGCGGTGCAGCGGCGCCTGGACCTGCCGGGCGTGGACGTGGCCGTGCTGACCGGTTCGCGCTCGGGGCCCGAGCAGGACGAGGTGCTGCGCGCGGGCCCGCGCCGGCGCGTCGTGCTGGCCACCGCGGTGGCCGAGTCGAGCCTGACGGTCCCCGGGGTGCGCGTGGTCGTCGACGCGGGCCTGGCGCGCGTGCCGCGGGTGGACCACGCCCGCGGCCTGGCCGGCCTGGACACCGTGCGCGTCTCCCGCGCCGGCGCCGAGCAGCGCGCCGGGCGCGCCGGGCGCGAGGGGCCGGGCACGGTGCTGCGGGCCTGGTCGGCCGCCGAGCACGCCCTGCTGGTGCCCGAGCCGGCCCCGGAGATCGCCACCGGCGACCTGGCCCCCTTCGCGCTGCTGGCCGCCTGCTGGGGGGAGGTGGCGGACCTGCCCCTGCTGGACGCCCCGCCGGCCGGGCCGCTGACCGCGGCCCGCGAGCTGCTGCGGCGCCTGGGCGCCCTGGACGGCGCAGGGCGCGTCACCGCCGCCGGCCGGGCCGCCGCCGCGGTCGGCGCGCACCCGCGCCTGGCCCGGGCCCTGCTGGAGGGCGCCCCGCTGGTGGGCGCCGGGCGCGCCGCCGAGGTCGTCGCGCTGCTGGGCGAGGACGTGCGCGGGCGCGACGACGACCTCGTCACCACCTGGCGGGCGGTGCGCGCGGGCCGGCTGCCGGGGGCGGAGCAGTGGCGCCGGGAGGTGCGCCGGCTG
>NZ_JAAALM010000713.1 GCF_009906395.1 Kineococcus indalonis | reverse complement strand
CTCCTGCGGCACGTGCAGCAGCAGCTCGTCGTGCAGGCACAGCACGACGCGCCCCGCGCCGCCCGCCCCGGCGCCGCCCGCCCCGGCCAGCCCGGCGCGCACCGTGGCCGCCCACGCCTTGAACAGCTCCGCCGCCGCGCCCTGCACCACCGCGTTGCGCGCGAAGCGCCCGCGCGCGGCCAGCGCCTCCTCCGGCAGGTCCGGCCGCGCGTCGGCGCCGCCGCCCGTGCGCACCCGCCGCCCGCCCCAGGTGCGCACGTCCCGCCCGGCGCGCCCGTCCTCCTCGGCGGCGCGCAGGAACGCCAGCGCCACCGGGTAGGCGCGCTCCATGCGGCGCAGCGCCTCCCCGGCCGCCCCCGACGTCTGCCCGTACATCGCCGCCAGCACCGCGACCTTCGCGGTGGCGCGGTCGGCGCCCAGCGCGCTCGCCACCGGCGCGTACAGGTCGTCCTCGCGGGCGGCCGCCGCCAGGGCCTCGTCGCCGGAGACGGCGGCCAGCACGCGCGGCTCCACCTGCCCCAGGTCCGCGCGCACCAGCGCGTGCCCCGGCTCGGCCGCCACCGCCGGGCGCAGCTCGGCGGGCAGGCTGTGCAGCCCGGCCTGCGCGGTCATCCGCCCCGCCCCGCCGTCGGAGGCCGACCAGGCCCCGCGCAGCCGCCCGTCGGCGCCCACGTGCCGGTCCAGCCAGCCGTAGCCGTACGTGGTCGCCACCCGCTCGGCCCTCCGCCAGCGCAGCAGCGCCTCCACCACCGGGTGCGCCCCGCGCAGCCGCTCCAGCCGCCAGGCGCGGGTGTCGGGCAGGTCGAAGCCCAGGGAGCGCAGCGCCGCCAGCACCGCGGCGGGGTTGCGCAGG
The DNA here is from genome assembly GCF_009906395.1 of Kineococcus indalonis. Taxonomy (GTDB): domain Bacteria; phylum Actinomycetota; class Actinomycetes; order Actinomycetales; family Kineococcaceae; genus Kineococcus; species Kineococcus indalonis. The sequence goes on along the minus strand of NZ_JAAALM010000713.1, from coordinate 704 downwards.
TCCACCGGCCCCAGCAGGGCGTGCACGGGCGCGTCCCGCGCCGCGCGCGCGACCTCCTCGCCGGCCGGGCCGCGCGGGCGCGGGCCCACCTCGGCGGCCACCACCGCCTCGGCGGCGGCCCGGTCCACCGGCAGGCCGGTGACCTCCAGCTCCACGGCCAGCAGCGCCGCGGCGGACTCGCTCCACGCCGTCTGCAGCGCCAGCGCCGGGGGCACCGGCTGCGGGCGCGGGTCCGCCAGCGCCGCCAGGGCGCGCTGCTGCCCGGCGGCGGTGTGCAGGGCCAGCACCGCCCAGCGCGCCGCGCGCCGCAGCCGCTCGGCGGGCTCCACGTCCGGGCCGAGCGCGCGCCCGTCCACCCAGCCCGCGGCGAGCTGGTCGTGCTCGTCCACCGGGCCGGCGTCGCCGGTCAGGGTGCCGTCCAGGTCCAGCAGGCCGGTGCCGTGGCCGGCGGCCCGCCCCGGCGCCGGCGGCGCCGGCTCCGGCAGCCCGTGCGCCCCCGCCCACGCCGCGCCCGGGTCGTCGCGCCCGCCGCCGGCCAGCAGCCGGTGCACGGCCGCCACGTCGTGGCAGCGCGCCAGGTGCACGCCGGCCCGGACCAGCGGGGCGGCCGTGCCGGCCGCCGACCACCACGTCCAGCGCGGGCGCAGCAGCCGCTCCAGGCGCGCCACCAGCGCCGCCGGGTCCCCGGCCAGCAGCCGGTGCAC
>NZ_JAAALM010000712.1 GCF_009906395.1 Kineococcus indalonis | reverse complement strand
GGGCCGGTGCCCACCGGCCCACCGCCTCTCCCGGCGCGCCGGGCACGTCACCGGCCTCGACGCCGACCCCGCCACCCCGGCCACCGCACGGCGCCCGACGCGCGGGCGCAGCCGCGGGCGGGGCGAGGTGGAGTTGCGCTGCGGGGACCTGATGAGCGCGGACCTGCCCGGCGGCTGCGACGTCGTCACCGCGCTGGCGGCGCTGCACCACGTGCCCCTCGAGCCGGCCCTGCACCGGCTGCGCACCCTGCTCGCGCCCGGCGGGACGCCGCTGGTGCTGGGCCTCCACCGCGAGCGGACCCCCTCGGACCACCTGCTCAGCGCCCCGGCCGTGCCCGCCAACCTCGTCGTGGGCGCGGTGAAGACGCCGCAGCGAGGTTCCCGCCGGCCACCACGACCCTGCGCGAGGTCCGCGACGCCGCGAGCCGGCACACGCCGGGGGCCGTCGTGCGCCGGCACCTGTCCTGGCGGTACTCGCTGCGCTGGAGCGCTCCGCCCCTCCCGGTCCGCTGACCGGCCCGCCGCCGCGCGCACCCACGGGCGGGGCACAGCCGCGGCAGGCCGCCCGCACGGGGTGGGCACCGAGGGTGGGGGCACACACCCGCTCGAGAGGACGACCATGCACCGCCAGGACGACGACCGCCGCCGCCGCGACGAGGGGGCCGACCGGGCCCGCGCGCCGCGCACCTACCAGGGGCGCGTCCTGCCGCGCCAGGACGAGGACGTCGACGACCAGGGCCTGGCCTTCGACCTGGCCACCGCGCACCGGCGCGGGCTGGAGCGCCGCCGGGTGCTGGGCGCCCTCGGCCTGGGCGCCTCCGCCCTGGCCCTGGCCGCCTGCGGCGGCGAGGACGCCGACGCCTCCTCCACCACCTCCAGCTCCCCCTCGGCGCTGAGCGAGGTCCCCGACGAGACCGCCGGCCCCTACCCCGGCGACGGCTCCAACGGCGCGAACGTGCTGACCGCCTCCGGCGTGGTGCGCTCGGACATCCGCTCCTCCTTCGGCACCTCCACCACCACCGCCGCCGGCATCCCCACGACCCTGACGCTCAACGTCGTCGACATGGCCGGCGGCGACGTGCCCTTCGAGGGCGCCGCCGTGTACGTCTGGCACTGCGACCGCGACGGGAACTACTCCCTGTACGCCGACGGCCTGGAGGAGGAGAACTACCTGCGCGGGGTGCAGGTCGCCGACGCGACCGGATCGGTCACCTTCACCACCGTCTTCCCCGCCTGCTACTCCGGGCGCTGGCCGCACGTCCACTTCGAGGTCTACCCCGACGCGGACTCGATCACCGACGCCACCCACGCCGTCGCCACCTCCCAGCTCGCCCTGCCGCAGGAGGTGTGCGAGAGCGTGTACGCCACCAGCGGCTACGAGCAGTCGGTGAGCAACCTCGCGGACGTCACCCTCGCCTCCGACAACGTCTTCGGCGACGACTCCGCCGCCAGCCAGACCCCCACCGTCACCGGTGACGTCGCCAGCGGTTTCACGCTCACGCTGACCGTGGGGGTGGACACCTCCACCACCCCCGCCGCCGGCTCCGCGCCCCCCGGCGG
>NZ_JAAALM010000711.1 GCF_009906395.1 Kineococcus indalonis | reverse complement strand
ACGGGGCGGCCGCCCGCGGGCGGCCGCCCCGTCCCCGACGGCGGTGCGTCAGCCGATCTGGTTCTCGAGCTGGTCGGCGGCGCTCGTCCAGGCGTCGGCCGGGCTCACGCCGTTGACCTCGATGGACAGCAGGGCCTGCACCAGCGCGGACTTCACGACGGCGTCCTCCTCGCCCAGGACCTGGGTGGGGGCGGCCTCGGCGGCCTGCGAGAAGATCTGCCCGATCGGGGCGCCCTGGAAGTACTCGTCGGTGGCACCGGAGACCAGGTCGAAGGCCTTGGTGTTGGACGGGAAGTTGCCGCCGGTCTGGAAGATCTTGGCCTGCTGCTCGGGGGCGGTCAGCCACGCGACGAGCTCGGCGGCCTCCTCCTTGTTGTCGCTGGAGGCCGGGACGCCCAGGTAGGCGCCGCCCCAGTTGCCGCCCGCGCCGCCCGGCAGGGAGACGACGTTCCACTTGCCGGTCCCGGCGTCGCCGGCCTTGCCCTTGATGTAGCCGACCATCCACGCCGGGCAGGCGATGGTGGCGAAGGTGCCGCCGCCGAAGCCGGTGTCCCAGGCGGGGTCCTCGAACTGCTCCAGCTTGGCGGTCAGGCCCTCCTCCGCCGCGGCGGCGGCGGTGTCGAAGGCCTCCTTGACCGCGGGGTTGCTGTCCCAGACCAGCTCGCCGGCCTGGTCGTAGTAGATCTCCTCCTCGGTGGAGATGATCGCGTTGTAGAAGCCGCCGGCGGCGTCCATCCAGGCGGTGCCCGCGGGGGCGGCGGCCTTGAACTCGCGGCCCAGCGCGACGTAGTCGTCCCAGGAGGTCAGGCGGGCGGACAGCTCGGCGGGGTCGGAGGGCAGCCCGGCCTGCTGGAGCAGGTCGCTGCGGTAGCACAGGCCCATCGGGCCGATGTCGGTGCCCATGCCGAGCACCTTGCCGTCCTCGGTGGTGGCCGCGGAGGACTTCCACTCCGGGTAGTCGGCGGTGCGCTCGCCGGCGGCGGTGGTGGCCAGGTCGGTCCACTTGTCCTGCTGGTTGGCCACGACGTCGGCGATGCGGCCGACCTCGATGCCCTGGATGTCGGCCGCACCGTTGCCGGAGGCCAGCTTCGTCTGCAGCGCGGGCCAGTACTTGTCCTCGCCCTGGGTGGACTCGTACTGGATCGTGATGTCGGGGTTGAGCTTCTGGTACTCGTCGAACAGGCCCGCCTCGTCCATGGCGAACGTGCCGAACAGGCTGACGCTGAGCTGGGTCTTGCCGTCCGCGGCCGCCGCGTCGGCGGAACCGGTGTCGGTCGTGCTGCAGGACGTCAGCAGCAGTGCGCCGCTGACCGCTGCCGCCGCGGCGGCGAGCGTGGTCTTCCGGACATTCGCCATGGGGAACTCCTCGGGCCCCGCCGGGACGGCGGATCGACGTTGATCGGGGGTCACGGGTGGTGCGGTGAGAGCGCTCTCAAGAAGGGCCGTTCCGAGGTGAGAGCGCTCTCACGGGATGTGCACAGCGTGGACCCACGGACGTCCCGGTGTCAACGCCCCCGCCGGAGGAGACCCGGGGCGGCGGGCTCGCGGGGGCGTTGACAC
>NZ_JAAALM010000710.1 GCF_009906395.1 Kineococcus indalonis | reverse complement strand
GGCCGGAGGGGGCCGGGCTGCGGGTGTCGGTGCGGCACGCGCCGCGCACCCCCACGACGACCAGGACGCTGACGGCCACCAGCAGCAGCGACAGGGCCACCGCGGCGTCCGGGTCGCCCTCGCGCTGCAGGTAGATCTCCAGCGGCAGGGTGCGGGTGACGCCCTGCAGGCTGCCGGCGAAGGTCAGGGTGGCGCCGAACTCGCCCAGGGAGCGGGCGAAGGCCAGCACGGCGCCGGAGACCAGGCCCGGCCCCACCAGCGGCAGCGTCACGCGCAGCAGCACCCGCCCCGGGCGCGCGCCCAGGGTGGCGGCCACGCGCTCGTAGCGCTGCCCGGCGGTGCGCAGCGCGCCCTCGACGCTGAGCACGAGGAACGGCAGCGACACGAACGTCTGCGCCAGCACCACCGCGGCGGTGCTGAACGCCACCCGCACCCCCAGCACCTGCAGCGCCGGGCCGAGCAGGCCGTTGCGGCCCAGCGCGTACAGCAGCGCCAGCCCGCCCACCACGGGCGGCAGCACCAGCGGCACCAGCACCAGCGAGCGCAGCAGGCGCAGGCCGGGGAACCGGGCTCGCGCGAGCACCAGCGCCAGCGGCACGCCCAGCAGCACGCAGCAGGCGGTGCTGGTGGCGGCGGTGCCCAGGCTCAGGCGCAGCGCGGCCACCGAGGAGGGCGAGGTGACCAGCGCGCCGAAGCGCGGCCAGTCCACGCGGGCCACGACCGCCAGCAGCGGCACGAGCACCAGCAGCGCCCCCAGCGCCGCCGGGAGCAGCACCCAGCGCGGCAGCGCGCTGCCCTCGGCCGCGCCGGCCCGGGGCCGCCGCGCCGTCAGCACCGCCCCGCCCCCGCGCGCGCCGCCGCGCACGTCACCGCGGAGGTCACGGCGCGGGCGCCCCGAAGCCCGCCGCGCCCAGCACGGCGCGCCCGTCGGGGCCGGTGACGTGCGCGGTGAACGCGCGGGCCAGCTCGGCGTCGGCGGCGTCGCGCAGGGCGGCGATCGGGTAGGTGTTCACCGCGTCCGCCGCCTCGGGCAGGGCCACGCCGCTGACGGCGCCGCCGGCGGCGCGCACGTCGGTGACGTACACCAGGCCGGCGTCGGCCTCGCCGGAGGCGACCTTGGCCAGGACGTCGGTGACGGAGGACTCCTCGCTGACGGGCGACAGGGTCACGCCGCTGGAGCGCTGCACGGCCCGCGCGGCCGCCCCGCAGGGCACCTGCGGGGCGCACACGACGACGTCGACGCCGGGGCGGGCGAGGTCGGCCAGGCCGGTGATGCCGGCGGGGTCGCCGGGCGGGGTGGCGATCTGCAGGACGTTCGCGGCGAAGGGGACGGGCTCGCCGTCGGTGAGCCCGGCGTCGCGCACGCGCGCCATCGTGGCGCCGTCGGCGGCGGCCAGGACGTCGGCGGGGGCGCCCTCGAGGACCTGCGAGGCCAGGTCGGCGGAGCCGGCGAAGCTGAACGCCACGGTGACGCCGGGGTGGGCGCGCTCGAAGCTGCCGCCGAGCTCGGTGAAGGTGGCGCGCAGGGAGGCGGCGGCGAAGACGGTCAGGGTGCGCGCCGCGC
>NZ_JAAALM010000070.1 GCF_009906395.1 Kineococcus indalonis | reverse complement strand
GGATCGTGCGCCCCGCGGGCCGCTGCCCCGGTGGGCGCACCGGGCCGGCCGGGCGGCGTCCCGCCCGCGGCCCGCAGCGCCGCCAGCGCCCGCCGCCCGGCGCGCCGCAGCACCGCCACGCCCGCGAGGGTCTCCACCAGCAGCAGCGCCAGCACGCCGGCGGCGTGCACGACGTGGGCCAGCTGCGCCAGCAGCCACACCTCCACCGACAGCAGCACCAGCACGCCCAGCAGGACCACCAGCACGCGCGAGGGCCGCGCCCGGCGCACCGGCCGGGCCCCGCCCGGGCCGGGCCCCAGCGGTGCGCTCACAGCGCCACCGGGCTGGCCGGGTCGCGCCGGTCGGCCCCACCGCCGGGACCGCCGCCGGCGGGACCACCGGCACCACCGCGGCGCCGGCGACGCGAGCGCGCCGGGCCGGCGCGCCGCGGCCCGCGCCGGGCGGTCAGCAGCAGCAGCACCCCGGCCGCGCACAGCGCCAGCTCCGGCGCCTGCCCCAGCCGCGTGGACAGCGTCTGCGTCGAGCGCAGCGCCACGTCGCCCTGCAGCACCGCGGTGGTGAACAGCGACGTCTCCTCGTGGGCGGTGCCGTCCGGGGTGATCAGGGCGCTGACGCCGACCGTGGAGATCTGCACCACCGCGCGACCGGACTCCACCGCCCGCAGGCGCGACATCGCCAGCTGCTGCACGGCCTCGTCGGAGTAGCCGAAGGTGGCGTTGTTCGTCTGCACCACCAGGAACTGCGCCCCGGCGCGCACCGACTCGCGCACCGTGTCGTCGAAGGCGACCTCGAAGCAGATGACGTCGCCCAGGCGCGCCTGCCCGCCGTCGGCCAGGGGCACCCGCAGCAGGCCCACCGCGTCGCCGTGCACGAAGTCGCGGCTGACCAGGTCGACCTTGTCGCTGAAGCGGCGGAAGAACGCGCGGTGGGGCATGTACTCGGCGAACGGGGCCGGGCGCTGCTTGACGTAGTGGCGGCCCGGGTCCTGCAGCGCGCCGACCAGCCCGTCGGCCGGGGTGGCCAGCAGGCCCGTGTTGGACACGTACCGGCCCGGGCCCTCCAGCACCGCGCCGACCAGCACCGGTGCGCCCACCGCGTCCACGGCGCCCTCGACCACCCTCGCGGCGTCGGCGTTGCCGTAGGGGTCGATGTCGCTGGAGTTCTCCGGCCACAGCACCACGTCCGGGCGCGGGACGAGCCCGTCGTCGACCTGCTGCGCCAGCGCGGCGGTGGCGCGCGCGTGGTTGTCCAGCACCGCGCGCCGCTCGGCGTTGAAGTCCAGGCCGGCGCTGGGCGTGTTGCCCTGCACGGCGGCCACCCGCAGCGTCCCCCCCTCGGCCGCGGTCGGGCGCGGCACCAGCGCCCCGGCGCCCAGCACCGCCGCGGCCGCCAGCGCGGCCGCCGCGGCCGGCACCGCGCGCGGCACGGCCCGCGCTGCACCCGCCGGGGCGGGCAGGCGCAGCAGCGCGCGCACGGCGCCGGCCAGCAGCGCACCGGCCAGGGCCACCGCGAACGTCACCGCCGCCGTGCTGCCCAGCGCGGCCAGGGCCGCGGTGGGGCCGTCGGCCTGGGAGAACGCCAGGCGCCCCCACGGGAAGCCCTCGAAGGGCACCCGGGCGCGCGCGGCCTCCACGGCCACCCAACCGCACGCCACGGCCAGCGGGCCCAGCCGCAGGCGGGCGCGCTGCAGCCGCGGCAGCAGCGCCCCCAGGGCGGCGTAGAAGAGCGCGCACACGGTGGCGAGGGCGAACCAGGGGAGGAAGCCCACGTAGGTGCCGCTCCAGGCCAGGTGCGGCACGAGGAAGGCCCACCCGAACAGCAGCCCCGACAGCGCGCCGCGCCGGGCGCGCACCCCCGCGGTGGCCAGCGCGAGCAGGGTCACCGCCACCGGGGCGAGCCACCACAGCCCGTCCGGGCGCAGGGCCCCGGGGAAGGCGGCCCAGGCGGCCACCCCGCCGCCGAGGGCCAGCACCGGCGACGCCGCGCGCGCTGGGGGCGGGGCGGGGAGCGGAGCACGACGCACCGCTCGAGGGTACGCGGCGCGCGGCGGGGGGAGAGACAGGTCGGGTCCGCCGCACCCCTCGGGCCGTCGCGCACCTCGTCGGCTACGAGGTGCACGCCGTTGTCTAAGGACGCGCGGACCCGACCTCGCCCACTCCGGCCGGTGGTCGGCGCCCGTCGTCGCAGGTGGTGCGGCTGCGACGACGGGTGGGCGGTCGACCGGCCGGCTTCCCCGTCGTGGGCTCCCGGTCGAAGCTACTCGGCCACGCCGGGCTGTCAACCGCCCGGTGACCTGCACCGACGCGCGTCGGTGCAGGTCACGGCGCCGAGCGCGAGGCGGGACCACCGGGACGCCCCGGCGTGTCGGCGGCGTGTCGGGCGTGCCCGCGGCCCTCAGCCTGCGAGCTCGTCGTGCACCAGCACCCCGTCCACCGCCGTGCGCAGGCAGCGCGGCGCGCGCGCCCCCGCCGACAGGTCCGGCAGCCCCGGCGTGCCGGAGCGGGCGTCGGTGCTCCAGCCGGACAGGCGCCGGTCGGGGGCCTGCACGACCAGGTCGCCCGCCTCCCACACCGCGTACGTCGCCGGTGCCCCCGGGCGCAGCACCCCCGGGTGCCCGCGCCCGGCCAGGCGGTGCCCGCCGCGGGTGTGCGCCAGGAACGCCGCGCGCACCGAGACCGCGTGCTCCTCGCGGTGCGGGAACGCCGCCGCCCGCACCGCCGCCCACGGGTCCAGCGGCGTCACCGGCGCGTCGGAGCCCAGCGCCAGCGGCACCCCGGCCGCGGCGAAGCGGGCCAGGGGGTGCAGGCCGGCGGCCCGGGCGGGCCCCAGCCGCTGCTCGTACGTGCCGCCCGGGGCGCCCCACACCGCGTCGAAGGCGGGCTGCACCGAGACACCCACCCCGAGCCGGGCCAGCACCGCCACCACCCGCTCGTCGGCGGCCACCGCGTGCTCCACCCGGTGCCCGCGCGCGGCCAGGGCCGCGGGCCCCAGGTCGGCGGCGACCTGCTCGAGGGCGTCGGCGAGCACGTCCAGGGCCGCGTCGCCGATGGCGTGGAAGGCCGCCTGCACCCCCGCTCGCGTGCAGGCGCTCAGGTGCTCGCCCACCGCCGCCGCGTCCAGGTGCAGGGTGCCTCGCCGGCCGGGCGCGTCGGCGTAGTCCTCGCGCAGGGCGGCGGTGCGCGAGCCCAGGGCGCCGTCGACCGCCAGGTCGCCGCCCACGCCGGCCAGGTGCACGCCCTGCCGGGCGCAGTCGTCCACCAGCTCGCGCACCTGCTCGGGCGACGTGCACGCCCGCGCCAGGTAGGCGACGACCTCCGGGAGCGGTTCGCGGCCCGCGGCGCGCTCGGCGGACGTGCCCGGCCCCGCCACCGCGGACAGGCCCGCGAGGTCCCCCGGCGGGGCCAGCGCCGGGCCGGACATCTCGTGCACGGCGCCGACGCCGACGGCGGCCGCCCGGCGCAGCGCGGTGCGGCGCGCGGCCTCGGCGGCGGCGGGGGTGAGCACGGCCCAGCGGGCGTCCAGGGCGGCGTGGTGGGCGCGGTCGTGCACGTGGCCGTCCTCGTGCCAGCCCGGCAGCCCCGCCAGGCCGGCGCGCTCGGCCAGCGCCGTGGAGACCAGGGCGCTGTGGCCGTCGACGCGGCCGAGGTGCACCGGGGCGCCGCCGGCGGCGCGGTCCAGCTCGGCGCGGGTGGGGGCCCGCCGCCCGTCCCAGCGGCTCTCGTCCCACCCGGCGCCGACGACGAGGTCGCCCGGCGCCCCGGCGCGCGCGGCCGCGGCCACCGCGTCCAGGACCTCGCCGGCGCCGCGGGCTCCGGACAGGTCCAGGCCGGTGGCGCGCAGGCCCGTCTCCGTCAGGTGCGCGTGGGCGTCGACGAAGGCGGGGGCCACCAGGGCGCCGCGCAGGTCCACGACCTCCTCGTCGCCGCGCGTGAACGCCGGCGCCGCCTCGTCCGGGCCGATCCAGGCGACGGTGCCGCCCTCGACGAGCATCGCGGTGGCGAAGGGGTCGGCGGGGCTGTACACGGCGCCGCCGCGGTACAGCCGGCGCGCGCCGTGTCGGGGTGCGTCCACCCGCGCCACCCTAGGCGCGGGCAGCACACGGGGGGCGTGGAGGGGCCGGCCCCTCCACGCCCCCCGTGCGACGGCTCAGGCGCCCTGCTGCGCGGGCACCGCCCCCGTCGGCAGGTCGGTGACGGTGGCCGGGTCCGGCGCCGCCACGTCGACGTCGCTGCCCCAGTCGTAGTAGTCCATGCTCAGCTCCGCCGTGGAGCCGTCCACGGCCAGGTCCACGACCGTGCGGGCCGGCCGGTCCTGCTCGTCGACGTACAGGGTGAACGGCACGCTGCCCACCTCGGCGGCGGCCTGCTCCGCCTCGGCGGTGCGCTGCTCGGCCGGCAGCTGCTCCAGAGCCTCCGCCGCGTCGATGGTGCCCGCGTAGCCGCGGGTCTCCACCCCGCGCACGGTCACGCCGGGCACCTCGCGCACGTCGTCGGCCACGGCGCGCAGCTGCTCCAGCTGACGGGACGGGTCCAGCGCCGAGGTGTCCACGCCGGCCGCGCCGGCCGCCTCCAGCGGCAGGCGCACCCACTGGCCCTGCCCGGTCAGCGGGGCGCCGGACAGGTAGGCCGTGCCGTCCACCAGGCGCAGCTGCACCGGTGCGGTGGCGCCGGCTTGCGCGGGCAGCGTCACGGTGGCGCTCACCGCGCCGCTGGCGGCGTCGAACGCGCCGTCGCCGGAGACGCTCACCGCCTCCTCGCCCGCGGCGGTGGCCTCCACGCTGAACGAGAACCTCGCCGTGCCGGCCTCGCGCGAGCGGTCCGCGGAGGCCTGCACCACCTGGAAGGCGGTCAGCTCGGTGGCCGGCAGCGCCTCGCTGTACTACCGGGCCTTCCACGGCGTGCCGCAGTCGCTGACCGCCCCCGACGGCACGCCCGTCAACGCGGTGCGCGGCTTCCTGGACGCGCTGGCGTTCCTGGTGGCCGAGCACCGCCCGGCGCGGCTGGTGGCGTGCTGGGACGACGACTGGCGCCCGGCGTTCCGGGTGGCGGCCCTGCCGTCGTACAAGGCGCACCGGGTGGGCGCCGACGGCGGCGAGGACTCCCCGGCCGCGCTGGGGCCGCAGGTGCCGGTGCTCGTGGACGTGCTGGCGGCCCTGGGCGTGGCGCGGGTGGGCTGCCCGGGCTTCGAGGCCGACGACGTGATCGCCGCGCTGGCCGCGCGCGCCGTGGCCCGCGGCGACGGCGCGCCGGTGGTGGTGGTCACCGGCGACCGCGACCTGTTCCAGCTGGTGGACGACGCCGCGCGGGTGCGGGTGCTCTACGTGGGCAGGGGCGTGCGCAGGGCGGAGCTGGTCGACGAGGCCTGGCTGGCCGAGCACCACGGGGTGCGCGGGGGCGCCGGGTACGCGGACCTGGCGGTGCTGCGCGGGGACCCCTCCGACGGGCTGCCGGGGGTGGCCGGCATCGGGGAGAAGACGGCCGCGGCGCTGCTGCAGCGCCACGGGGACCTGGCGGGGGTGCGGGCCGCGGCCGCCGACCCCGCCTCGGCGGTGCCGGCCGGGCAGCGGCGGCGGCTGCTGGAGGCCGCGGCGTACCTGGACGCGGCGCCGGCGGTGGTGCGCACGGTCGCCGAGGTCCCGGTGCCGGCGGTGGCCGACGAGCTGCCGCGGGCCGCGGCGGACCCCCAGCGGCTGGAGGAGCTGGTGCGGCGGTGGGGGCTGGCCTCCAGCGTCGAGCGCGTGCTGGCCTCCCTCGCCGGCCACCGGGGGCGCTGAGCCCCGGGAGCGCTGGGTCCGCGGGGCCGCCGGGGCCCGGCCCGCGCCTCAGCCTCAGGTGAGGGAGGTGTGGGCCACCACGCCGCGGCGCACCGCGTCCACCGCCTCCCGGGCGGACGAGCGCACCGCGGGGTCCAGGGAGGCGGCGGCGACCTGGTCCAGCAGGTCGACCAGCTGCTTGCAGCGGCGCACGAAGTCGCCGGCGGCGAGGTCCGCCTCGCGCAGCACCGCGTCCAGGCGGTGCCCGGAGGCCCAGCGGTGCACCGCCCACGCCAGGCCTGCGTCGGGCTCGCGGGTGGCGGGCACCTTGTGGTGGTCCTCGCGGTCGGTCAGGTCGCTCCACAGCCGCACGGTGGCGGCGATGGCCTCCTCGGCGCGGCGCGGCACCCGCTCGCTGCCCGAGCCCTCGTCGCGGCGCGACTCGTGCACGAGGACGGAGACGGCGGCGGCGAGGTCGGCGGGCCCCAGGCCGGCCCAGGCGCCGTGGCGCAGGCACTGCGCCACCAGCAGGTCGGTCTCGGCGTTGATGCGGCGCAGGGTGCGGCCGATGTCGGTGACGGCCGTGCCGTCGGCGGTGAGGTAGCCCAGCTCGGCGAGCAGGTCGCACACCCGGTCGAAGGTGCGCGCGATGGTGCCGGTGCGGCCCTCGATGCTGCGCTGCAGCGCCCGGGTGTCGCGGGCCAGCTTCTCCTCGCGCACGGCCCAGCGGGCGTGCTCCTCGCGGTCGGCGCAGCCGTGGCAGGGGTGCGCGCGCAGGCGCTCGCGCAGCTCGGCGAGCACGGTGTCCTCGTCGGCCGCGCCGGAGCCGCCGCGGCGGCGGCGCGGCACGTCACCGCCGCCGACCTCGGCCAGGGCGTTGCGCAGCGAGGAGGCCAGGTCGCGGCGGGCCTGGGGGCTGCGCCAGTTGAACGCCTTGGGCACCTTCACCCGCGCCACCGGCTCGACGGCGCCGGTGAAGTCGTGCGCGGAGACGGTGCGCACCTGCCGGTCCTGGCTGAGCACGCGCGGGGACGGCCCGTCGAAGCCCTTGCCGTCGACGAGGTCGAGCACCACGCCGAAGACGTCCCGGCGCCCGCCGGGCAGGCGCACGACGTCGCCGGTGCTCAGGGACTCCACGGAGCGGCGGGCCTCGGCGCGGCGCTCGGCGGCGCCGGCGCGGGAGAGCTCCTTCTCCCGCTCGGTGACGCGCTGGCGCAGCGCGAAGTACTCGGCGAAGTCGCCCAGGTGGCAGGTCATCGCCTCGCGGTAGCCGGCCAGGGCGCGCTGCTGCTCGCGGATCTGCTGGGCCTGCCCCACGACGGCGCGGTCGGCCTGGAACTGCGCGAAGGACGTCTCCAGGATGTCGCGGGAGCGTTCGCGGCCGACCTGCTCGACGAGGTTGACGGCCATGTTGTAGGTGGGCCTGAAGCTGGAGCGCAGCGGGAACGTGCGCCGCGAGGCCAGGCCCGCGACGGCCTCGGGGTCGGTGCCGGCGCTCCACAGGACGACGGCGTGGCCCTCCACGTCGATGCCGCGGCGCCCGGCGCGGCCGGTGAGCTGGGTGTACTCCCCCGGCGTGACGTCGACGTGGGTCTGCCCGTTCCACTTCACCAGGCGCTCCAGCACCACGGAGCGGGCGGGCATGTTCACGCCCAGGGCCAGGGTCTCGGTGGCGAAGACGGCCTTGACCAGGCCGTCGGCGAAGAGCTGCTCGACGGTCTCCTTGAAGACGGGCAGCAGGCCGGCGTGGTGGGCGGCCAGACCGCGCTCGAGCCCGTCGAGCCACTCCCAGTAGCCCAGCACCGCCAGGTCCGAGGAGGGGATCTCCGCGCAGCGCTCCTCGGCGATCGCGCGGATGCGCCGGGAGTCCTCCGGGGTGGTCAGCCGCAGGCCCCAGGCCACGCACTGCTGCACGGCGGCGTCGCAGCCGGCGCGGCTGAAGATGAAGGTGATCGCCGGCAGCAGGCCGGCGGCGTCGAGGCGCTCCAGGACCTGCGCGCGGCTGGGGGTGCGCCCGCCGGGCGGGCCGGCGGCGAAGCGACCGCCGCCGGGGCGCGGGCGGCCGGGCCCGCGCCCGCGCCCGCGCCCGGCGGCGGCCAGGCGGTCGCTGCGCAGCTGCTGGCGGGCCATGGCCACCAGCTCGGGGTTGACGATGGCGCCGGGCACCAGGGAGCCCTCGTCGCCCTCCAGCGGGTCGCCGGCGGGGTCGGTGAACAGGTCGTACAGCTCGGTGCCCACCAGCAGGTGCTGCCACAGCGGCACGGGCCGGTGCTCGGAGACGACGACCTCGGTGTCGCCGCGCACGGTGTCCAGCCAGGCGCCGAACTCCTCGGCGTTGGAGACGGTGGCCGACAGGGAGGCCACCAGCACGTCGGAGGGCAGGTGGATGATCACCTCCTCCCAGACGGCGCCGCGGGAGCGGTCCGCCAGGTAGTGCACCTCGTCCATGACCACGTAGCCCAGGCCGTCGAGCAGCGCGGACCCGGCGTACAGCATGTTGCGCAGCACCTCGGTGGTCATCACGACCACGGGCGCCTCGCCGTTGACGGAGTTGTCGCCGGTGAGCAGGCCCACGCTGGCGGCACCGTGGCGCTCGACGAGCTCGGCGTACTTCTGGTTGCTCAGCGCCTTGATGGGCGTGGTGTAGAAGGCCTTGCGGCCGGTGCGCAGCGCCAGGTGCACGGCGAACTCGCCGACGACCGTCTTGCCGGCGCCGGTGGGGGCGGCGACGAGCACGCCGCGCCCCGCTTCCAGCGCGCGGCAGGCCTGCAGCTGGAAGCCGTCGAGCTCGAAGCCGACCGTGCCGGCGAACCGCGCCAGCTCGGTGCGCGACTCCTCAGTTCGGCGGCGCGCTGCCGCGTAACGTTCCGCGGGGCTCGCCATGTCGCGACAGTACGTCACGGCCACCACCGCTGCGCGTCGACCCCCGCGCCGGCGCGGGTACCGGGCGCTGCACGGGCACGAGCTCGGGGGCGCTCACGCGAGCACGTGCAGCGCCGAGGGCACGACCTCGCACGTCAGGGGCAGCCGGCCCACCGGCTCGCCGTCGGCGTGCGGTCGCGGCAGGCGCCGGGCGCGACCGCCGGCCGCGACCAGGGGCTCCAGGCGCACGGTGCGGGCGCGGTGCACGCGCACCGCCGGGGAGCCGAGGTGCTCGCCGGGGCGCAGCTTGGTGAACAGGCGCAGCGCGGGCACGGTGCTCAGGGCGTCCACGACGACGACGTCGAGCAGCCCGTCGGCCGGGTCGGCGCCGGGGGCGACGTCGAGGCCGCCGCCGTAGCAGCGGGTGTTGGCCACGGCGGCCAGCAGCACCTCCCGCTCCAGCACGCGCCCGTCGAGGGTGATGCGCAGCGGCAGCCCGCGCACGGTGAGCAGCTCGCGCACCGCGGCCAGGGTGTAGCGCGCCGGGCCGGGCGGCCAGCGCCAGGCGTTGGCGCGCTCGTTGACGAGGGCGTCGACGCCGGAGGCGAGGATGCTGGCGTACCAGCGCTCCCCCTCGGCGCTGTGCACGCGCACGGCGTCCACGGCGCGGCGCGAGCCGGTGCGCAGGGCCGCGGACAGCGCGCTGACGGCCGCCAGGGGGTCGTGCAGCGGCAGGCCCAGCCCGCGGGCGACGTCGTTGCCGGTGCCGGCGGGCACGATGCCCAGGGCGGTGCCGGTGCCGGCGACCTCCTGCACGGCGGCGTGCACGAGGCCGTCGCCGCCGACGACGACGAGGGCCTGCAGGTCACCGGCGGCCCGGCGCGCGGCGGCGCGGGCGGCGTCCGGGTCGGGGCCGGACAGGTCGGTGACGGCGTGGCCCAGGCGGCGCAGCTCGGCGCGCACGCGGGCGCCGGCGGCGAAGCCGGCGCCCCGCCCGGCCGTGGGGTTGACCAGCAGGCCGACGGGGCCGGGGCCGCTCACGCGGCCCGGCCCCGGGGTGCGGCCGGGCGCTTCAGAGGGGGCTGGCTTCGTCGTCGGAGAGGTCCGCGAACTCCGCCTGCCCGTCGCGGCGCGCGCGGCGCTTGTCGTTCCAGATGCACACGCCGATCGCGACGAAGAACAGCAGGATCAGCGGCAGGGCCATGACGATCATCGTCAGCGCGTCGGGGGTGGGCGTGAAGATCGCCGCGAAGACGAAGCAGAGGAAGACGACGATGCGCCACTGCTTCAGGATGGCCCGCCCGGTGACCAGGCCGGCGAAGTTCAGAGCGACCAGCAGGACGGGCACCAGGAAGGAGATGCCGAACGCCAGCAGCAGCCGCATGACGAACGACAGGTAGTTGTTGGCCGTGATGAAGGTCGAGGACCCCTCGGCCGTGAACTCCGAGAGCAGGTGGATGGTCGTGGGCAGCACCGAGGCCGCCAGCGCCACGCCCGCCAGGAAGAGCGGCACGGCCGCGACGACGAAGCCGACCGCGTAGCGGCGCTCCTTCTTCGTCAGCCCCGGGGTGACGAACGCCCACAGCTGGTAGATCCACACTGGGCTGGAGACGATCAGACCCACCCAGATCGCGCCCTTGACCTGGACCTCGATGGGGCCGACCACGCTGTCGTAGTTGAGCGTGCCGTTGGTGAGCTGCTGCAGCGGACGGATCAGCTGGGGCAGGACGACGTCGCCCCACAGCCACCAGCCGGCCACCGCGCCCAGCACGACCCCGAGGGCGGCGCGGAAGAGCCGCTTGCGCAGCTCGTCCAGGTGCTCGCGCAGGGGCATGCGCCCCTCGGGGTCCTTCGGCGGGCGGCGCCGTCGGAACGTCGTCACTGCCACGTCGCCGGGTCCTCCGTGTGCGTCTGTGCGGGGTCAGCGGTGCGTCAGCGCTCGCGCGAGGCGCTGGAGTCGCTGGTGCTGCGGGTGCCGTTGACGTGCTGGTCGGCGCCGTTCACGTGGCCGTTGACCTGGCCGTCGTCGAGGGCCTTGGGGGTGAAGGCGGTGCCGCGCTCGGCGACGTCGTCGTCGTCCTTCTGCATCTCCTTGACCTCGCTCTTGAAGATGCGCAGCGACCGGCCCAGCCCCCGCGCGGCGTCGGGCAGGCGCTTGGCGCCGAACAGCAGCAGCAGAACGACGACCAGCACGATGATGTGCCAGGGCTTCATTGCGCCCATGGTGCTCAACCTCCGTAGGGGGACGGTGCACGGTCATCGTAAGGCCCCGGCGCACCCGCGCGGGCCCGCCACGCGCACCCGGCAGCCCCACGCGAGGCGCCCCGCGACCGGTGCGCCCGGCGCGCGCACCGCGTCAGCGGTCCGCCCGCCCGGCGCGCCGGGGTCGCGGGGCGCGGG
>NZ_JAAALM010000709.1 GCF_009906395.1 Kineococcus indalonis | reverse complement strand
CGGGCGTCGTCGGGCTCCTCGCCGCGGGTGTCGGCGGCGACGTCGAGGCGCTGGCGCAGGAAGCCGCGGGCGGGGTGCTGCCAGAAGCGCACCAGGGCGTCGAGGTCGACCTCGCCGCCGGGCGCGGGCTGCTCGGGCAGGGCGGCGCCCAGGAAGGGCGCGGGCGGACGGGTGCCGGCGGCGGCGGCGAGGGCGCCGGCGTGGGCGGTGGTGTCGAAGCTGAACGCGCCGTCGCGGCCGAGGGCACCGGCGGTGAAGTTGCGCGCGTCGGTGGGCTGCAGGGGGTGGTGCACCAGGACGCGCCCGCGCACCGGGGGCCCGCCGGGGGCGCCGAGCAGGTCCAGGGCGTCGAGCAGCTCACCCACGGGCACCGCGGGGGGCAGCTCGGCGCCGGTGCGCACGTCGCGCCCGCCGTAGGTGACCAGCAGGTGCTCGCGGGCGGCGAGGACGGCGTCGAGGAACGCCTGGCGGTCCTCGGCGCGCGCGTCGTGCTCGCCGAGGTGGGGCTCGCGCGCCAGGGGGTCGTCGCCGTCGGGGGCGTCGGCGCGGGGGAAGGCGTCGTCGTCGAGGCCGAGCAGGCACACGACGCGGTGCGGCACGGCGCGCAGCGCCCCGGGGGCGCACACGGTCATCGCGCCGGTGCGGAAGGACACGCGCGCGGCGGTGCCCTCGAAGCGGCCGGCGAGCAGGGCGGCGGCGTCGGCGGGGCCCACGGGGGCGCCGCCGGCGCGGGCGGCGAGCTCGCGCACCCGGCCCAGCTCGCGGCGCACCTGGGCGTCCTGCCAGGCGGCCTCGGCGGGGGCGGCGCCGAGGTCGAGGACGCCCTCGAGCAGCGCCTCGCACCACTGCGCGACGGGCTGGGGGCGGCTCAGGCGCCGCACGGCGGCCTCGAGCCGGTCCAGCAGCTCGGCCAGGCGGCCGGCGAGGTCGACGCGGCTGGACTCGACGTCGGCGAGCGGGGCGACGGGGTCCTCGGGTCCGGCGGAGGGCAGCAGGTCGCCGCCGAGGGCGACGCCGACGAGGACGCGGTCCAGGCCGGTGCGCCAGGAGCCCTGGCGCACCTCCCCCAGCTGCCAGGCGCGGCGGTGCTCCGCGCCCAGGCCCCAGTGCACGCCGGCCTCCACGGCCCACCGGCGCAGCTGCTCCAGCTCCTCGTCGTCGAAGCCGAAGCGCACCCGCACGGGCTCGGCGGCGGCCAGGTCGAGCACGTCGGTGGCGGTGGCGCGGCCGGTGGCGAGCTCCAGGAGGCGCGCGGCCAGCGCCAGCAGCGGGTTGGCCTGCAGCGGGGAGCGGTCGGCGACGGACACGCGCAGCGCCGCGCCGGGGTGGCTGTCGGTGGCGAAGACGGCGCTGACGACGGGGGCGTAGGCCTCCACGTCGGGGCACACGACGAGCACGTCGCGCGGCTGCAGGGTGGGGTCGGCGTCGAGCAGGCCGAGCACGGCCTCGCGCAGCACCTCCACCTGGCGGGTGCGGCCGTGGCAGGCGTGCACCTGCACGGAGCGGTCGTCCGCGGCGAGGGGGGCGGCGTGGGCGGCGGGGTCGTCGTCGGCGAGGGAGCGCTGCAGGCGGG
>NZ_JAAALM010000708.1 GCF_009906395.1 Kineococcus indalonis | reverse complement strand
CCGGTGGCGCGGCGGCGGCGCGGGCGCGCCGGGCGGTCCGGGTGGCGGCGGGCCCCGCAAGGTGCACCGCAACGACTGGGTGCGCTCGCGGCCGGCGTCGGCGGTGCGCGCGGGGCTGCAGCGGGCGCTGCTGACCCCGCTGATGAAGGCCGAGGTGCGCATCGAGGTGCGCGGCGCGGAGGTGCTGGACGCCCTCGGCGGCCCGGCCGTGATCGTGGCCAACCACTCCTCGCACCTGGACACCCCGGTGCTGCTGGAGGCGCTGGGCCCGCGCCGGCGGCGCCGGGTGGCGGTGGCGGCGGCGGCGGACTACTTCTTCGACGTCTGGTGGCGCTCGGCCCCCTCGGGGCTGGTGATCGGCACCTTCCCGCTGGACCGGCGCGGCGGGCCCGGCGCCAACGCCTCCTCGCGGTTGCTCGCCGACGGCTGGAGCCTGGTGATCTTCCCCGAGGGCGGACGCAGCTACACCGGCGAGATGCGCCCCTTCAAGAAGGGCGCGGCCTACCTGGCGCTGGAGGCCGGGGTGCCGGTGGTGCCGGTGGCGCTGCGGGGCACCTTCGAGGCGATGCCGCCGCGGCAGAACTGGCCCACGAAGGGCCGCCCGCGCATCGCCGTGACCTTCGGCGAGGCGCTGCACGGCAAGCCCGGCGAGCGGGCGGGGGACTTCACCCCGCGCATCGAGGAGGCCGTGGCCAAGCTGCTCGCCAACAGCTGAGCAGCCGGCCCGGCCGGGCCCCGCGCACCACCCGGAGCCCGTGAGGTCCGTCACACCGGCACGCCGTCCACAGCACGCTGCCGGGCGCGGCCGGGTCCTGCCGGCGACGGGGTGGTGTACGGCGGGCCTCGGGCTTGTTACGGTCGGCAGGCTGCCGAGGCCCTTCGGGAGCCCGTCGCGGGGACCACGCCGAGTCCTGCCCACCCCGCGCCGGAACATGATCACCGGGCAGGAGCGGGGGACCCATGGTTCCTCGGACGTCCGTCGCGCCCCCCGGCGCGCCGGTGTCCTCGGGGTGAAGCCGCCTGCGGGCGGCCGGGTCAACAACCTTCGACCCGAACCCGACAGCTGACCTCGCAGGCGTTGGAGGTCACCGATGTCCCTGTCGCCCCGCCCTGCCCGCCCGCCCGCGCGCCACCGCGCCCTGACCGCCCCGGCGCGCCTCGTGCGCCGCGGCCTGCTCGCCACCGCCGCCGCCGGCGCGGCCGGTGCCGCCCTCCTGGTCCCCGCCACCAGCGCCTCCGCGGCCCCGGTGTCCGAGTGGGACCGCCTCGCCCAGTGCGAGTCCGGCGGCCGCTGGAACATCAACACCGGCAACGGCTACTACGGCGGGCTGCAGTTCAGCCCCCGCACCTGGACCGGCTTCGGCGGCGGGCAGTTCGCCCCCCGCGCCGACCTGGCCACCCGGGAGCAGCAGATCGTCACCGCCGAGCGCGTGCTCGCCCGGCAGGGCTGGCGCGCCTGGCCGTCCTGCTCGCGCAAGCTGGGCCTGCGCGGCGCGGCCGACCCGGTGGGCGTGGAGCAGGCGCTCCTGCACCCGGCCCCCGCGCCCGCGCCGCCGGCCCCCGCGAGCGCTCGCG
>NZ_JAAALM010000707.1 GCF_009906395.1 Kineococcus indalonis | reverse complement strand
GCCCGTCGGCGGCGCGCCCGGCGAGCGGCCCGGCGAGCGCGCCCGCGGCGCCGACGCCTCCCCGCCGCAGTCCCTGGACGAGATGCTCGCCGGCGTCGACCTGGGGCGCAGCGAGGGGCCCGGGCGCGGGCACACCCTCCAGCGGCACGTGGACGTCGACGACCGCCACCTGCGCGAGCGGCTGACGCTGGGCACGCTGGACCCCGGCACCGGCCGGCGCGGGGGCAGGCCGCCCGCCGCCTCGCGCTGGGCGGACCTCGCCACCGCCGAGCGGACCGTCACGGCCGCGCTGCGCGCGCACGAGGCCGAGGTGCGGCGCGCCCTCGCCGGCGGCGGCAGGATCACCCTGGAGGTCCCGGTCGACGCCTCGGCGGGCACGGTCCTCGTCCGCGACGGCCCCGGCGTCCGGCCGGTGCCCGCCCACCGCGCCGTCGTCGTGCTGCACCGCGACCCCGCCGGCCACCCCCACGTCCTCACCGCCTACCTCGACAGGGAGAGAGCCCGCTGATGGAGCGCCCCCGGGACGACGTCTTCTCCTCCTCCGTCGGCACCGACACGGACGGGCGCGCCACCTCCCCGCGCGAGGCGGTCGAGCTGCACCTGTCCCTGGGCGGGCCGCAGCAGGCCGCGGCCTCGCTCGCCGTGCTGCGCCAGGTCACCGCCGGGGTGAGCACCGAGGAGGCGGTGCGCGACGTCGCCCACGACCTGGGCGCCGGCACGTACGACCCGCCCGACGGGAGCTCCTGGCTGGAGTGGCTGGCCTGGTACCGCGAGCGCCTGCAGCAGGCCGTGGACGACCCGGCGACGATCCTCTCGCCCGGCGCGCTGCCCGAGTGGCCCTACCCGTGGCGGCTGCGCGACGGCGCCGCCGCCGACGGCGCGACCCTGCGGCGCGCGGCGCGCGTCCTCACCGACCGCCACCGCCACGACGTGGACGCCTGGCTGGCCGACCCGGACGCGGGCACCCGCCTGCACCTGGTCGGCGACGTCGGCGCCGACGTCGGGCGGGCGGTGCGCCTGGCGCCGCTGCTGCGCCGCGGCGTCGTCGCCTCCGCGGTGCGCACCACCCGCGCCGCGGTGGTGCTGCGGCGCCTGGACGCCGGGGACGCCGGCCCGGCCGCCGAGGTGGCCGCCGCGCACCCCGCCGAGCCGTGGGAGCACCCCGCCGCGGCGTCCTGGCGGCGGGCGTGGCCGGCGCTGACCTCCTTCCTGGGCGGCTGGTTCAACGCCGCCGACCTGGCCGACGAGCCGGACTGGAACGAGTGGGCGGCGCTGGGCGCCGAGGCGCCCGCCTTCCTCGACCGGGTCGCCGACGAGCTGCCGCAGCTGCTGGCCCGCGACGAGGTGGAGCTGCGCGCGGCCGTCGACGCCCTGGGCTGCTACGCCGAACCGCCCCACCTGCGCCGGTGGCTGGGGTGGACGTCCTGGCGGATCCAGCGCTTCGACTGGAGCTGACGCGCGCGCCGCGACGGGGGTCTCCTGGCCGTGGGGCTGGAACGTGGCCGGGGTGCTGCTGCTCGGCGGGCTCGCCACGGTCCTGGCCGCCGCCGCCGCGGCGGCCCGCGGCACCTCCCGCC
>NZ_JAAALM010000706.1 GCF_009906395.1 Kineococcus indalonis | reverse complement strand
GGCCGCCCCGCCATGCCCGCCGCCGTGCCCGCCGGGGCGGCCCGGTGAGCGCCCCCACCGCCGCTCCCGCCGGCCCCGGCGTGCCCGGCACCTCCGGCGTGGACGTCCCCGACGCGCGCGGGCGCACCGGCCTGGACCGCGCCGGGCGCGAGCTGACCGGCAACCCCGGCGTCGTCGTGCGCGACGTGGAGGTCCTCGCCTCCGCCTGGCACGTGCTGCGCCGCACCACCCTCGACTACCGCCACCGCGACGGGCGCTGGGAGGTGCAGCAGCGCGAGACCTACGACCGCGGCGACGGCGCCACCGTGCTGCTGCACGACACCGCCCGCCGCACCGTGCTGCTCACCCGGCAGTTCCGCTACCCCGCCTACGTCAACGGCCACCCCGACGGGCTGCTCGTGGAGACCGCCGCCGGCCTCGTCGAGGGCGACGACCCCGCCACCGCGGTGCGCCGCGAGGCCGCCGAGGAGCTCGGCGTCGAGGTCGGCGAGCTGCAGCACGTCTTCTCCCTGTGGACCAGCCCCGGCTCGGTCACCGAGCGCCTGCACTGCTACGCCGCCCCCTACGCGCCCGAGCGGCGCACCGGCCCCGGCGGCGGGCTGGCCGAGGAGGGCGAGGACATCGAGGCGGTCGAGCTCGACGTCGACGAGGCGCTGGCCGCCGTGCGCGACGGGCGCATCGCCGACGCCAAGACCGTCCTGCTGCTGCAGTGGTCGGTCCTGCACGGCCCGTTCGCCCCCGGCACCCGGGCGGGGGAGGGCTCCCCGGCCCGGTGAACCCCTCCGTCGGCGGTCCCGTTGGAGGGGACGAGACCGCCGACGGACAGGGGACCGCCGTGAGCACCACCAGCGCACCGACCGCCCGACCGCCCGCGCCGCGCCGGCGCCGCTGGCCCTGGCTGCTGCTGGCCGCCGCCGTCGTCCTGGGCCTGCTCGCCGTCCTGCTCGGCCCGCGCCTGTACGCGCGCTCGCAGGAGGGGCGGGCCGCGGCGCCGCTGAGCAGCCCCGCCGCGACCGCCGCCGCCACGGCCACCGCCGCCGCCGAGGACCGCGCCCTGGACGGCACCTGGCGGGTGGGCGGCGGCACCGCCGGCTACCGCGTCGACGAGGTCCTCAACGGCCGGGACGTCACCGTCACCGGCCGCACCGAGCAGGTCGGCGGCGAGCTGACCGTCGCCGGCGGGCAGCTCACCGCCGGCACCGTCACCGTGGACCTGGCCAGCGTCACCACCGACTCCGGCGCCCGCGACGGGCAGTTCCGCCGCCTGCTCGGCGTCGAGGCCAACCCGGCCGCCACGTTCACCCTCACCGGCCCCGTCCCGCTCGGCGGCCTGGACGCCGGCACCACCCTGGCCGTCACCCTGCCCGGCACCCTGAGCATCAACGGCCGCGAGCGCCCGGTGCAGGTGCCCGCCACCGTCGAGCGCGCCGCCGCCGGCCCGGTCACCGTCACCGGCGCCGCCGGCGTCACCTGGGCCGACTTCGACGTGCAGGCCCCCGACCTGGGGTTCGTCTCCGTGGAGGACACCGGCACCGTGGAGTTCGCCGTCACCGCCACCCCCGCCTGAGGCCCCGCCCGAGGC
>NZ_JAAALM010000705.1 GCF_009906395.1 Kineococcus indalonis | reverse complement strand
GCCCGCCTCCAGCCCCGCCGTGGCCGGCATCATGCGCCGCACCGGCCGGCGCGACACCGCCCCGGAACTGGCGCTGCGCCGCGAACTGCACCGCCGCGGCCTGCGCTACCTCACCGACGCCACCCCGCCGGGCACGAACCGCCGCCGCCGCGCCGACGTGGTGTTCCGCGGCGCGCGGGTGGCGGTGTTCGTCGACGGCTGCTTCTGGCACTCCTGCCCGGTGCACGTCCACCGGCCCAGGGCGAACGCCGCGTGGTGGCGGGTGAAGCTGGGCAGCATCACCGCCCGGGACCGCGACACCGACACCACGCTCACCGCGGCCGGCTGGCACGTGGTGCGGGTGTGGGAGCACGAGGACCCCGTGGCCGCCGCGGACCGCGTGCACGGCGTCGTGCACGCGCGCCGCCGCCACGCGCGCCGCACGCTCAGCCGCGTCGCGCCCGGGTGACGACCACCCCGATCTCGTCCGCCGTGGACTGCGCGTGGCGCGGGTCGTCGCCGGGGGAGGACCCGTCGCGGTGTTCAGGCCGTGCAGCGGTCCAGCGCGGCGGACACGTCGACGCCCGCCTCGCGCAGCACGGTCAGCGCCCCCTCCGGCGGCTGACCCGGCAGCAGGCGCTGCACCCGCCGGCAGCGCCGTTCGGCGTCCGGGTTCTGCGCCAGCGCCGCCGCGTCGATGTGCGCGGGCAGGTCGTAGTGGCGCCACTGCGTGGGCACGCCCGCGCGCTCGTCGGCGCGCAGCAGTTCCCGGCCCTGCGCGACCAGCAGCGTGAAGTCCCCCCGCGCGGAGATCGCGCACACCGCGCGGACCTCGCCCGCCCCGGCGCTGAGCGCCTCCGCCGCCACCCGGAACGTGTTGCCGAACCGGCCGTGCACGTGCAGCACCGGCCCCTGCGGGTGCGCGCTCCACTCCGGGTGGCGCTCCTCCAGGGCGCTGGCGAGCTGCCACACCGCCTCGTCCACCTCGGGCTCGTCGACCTCGGGTTCAGCGACCTCGGGTTCAGCGACCTCGGGTTCAGCGACCTCGGGCGCGCCCGCCGCCGGCTGCTCGTCCAGCGCGCGCGGCTGCTCCGCCGTACCGGCCTCCTGCGGCACCTCCGGTGCAGTGGAGTCCTGCGGCACCTCGGGCACCGGCACCGCGTCGGGCTCGGCGACCGCCGGCTCCGCGTCGGGGTCGACGACGGCGGCGGTGCCGGAGACGCGGCTGCCGTCCTCCGAGGCCAGCCGCACCCGGTCACCGGCCTCCGCGGCCACCTCCAGGACCTCCTCGGCCGAGCCGGCCGGCAGGACGTCCACGTCCTCCCACGCCCCGTCCGCGCCGCGGGCCAGCGCCACCAGCAGGTCCTCACCGGCCGGGGCGCCCAGCCGCACGTGCAGGCCGGCCGGTCGCAGCACGACCTCCAGCAGCGCGGGCGGCGCGTCGAGGGAGCTGGCAGGGACTTCGGCCGGGTCCACGGGCTCACCGTAGGGGACCGGGCAGGGGGCGTCACGGGTGGGCGCGCCGCTCACCGGGCACCGGCCACGCCCCGTCCACCCGGCCGTGTCCGCCGCGGCGCGCATCATGGACGCGTGCTCCCCCACACC
>NZ_JAAALM010000704.1 GCF_009906395.1 Kineococcus indalonis | reverse complement strand
GGCCCGTCCCCCGGCCCGTGCCAGGCGTCCACCGGCACCAGGCAGCGGCGGGCCAGCGCCGCCTGCGCGGTGGCCCGCTCCCCCAGCAGCGTCGCGGCCGGGGCGCAGGCCGCGCGCGGGCCGCCGGAGGGGTCCGGCGCCCAGGCGGGCACCAGGCCCCAGCGCAGCGGGCGCAGCGAGCGGCTGGGCGGTGCGTCCGGCTCGCCGCGGCGGAAGCGCTCCAGCACCACCGGCGCGCTGGCGCCGGGCTCGACGAGCACCGCGGCGCCGGAGGCGCCCGGGCCGGTGGCGACCTCCTCCACCTCGAACTCCGCGGCCAGCTCGTCGGCGCGCCGCTGCAGGGCGTAGGAGGGCGGGGCGTGGGGAGGGCGCACGGGCCACACCCTGGCACGCGCCGCCGACACCGGCGCGCCCCGGCGGGTGCGCCCGCGCGCCGGGTGCGGTAGGCAACTCCCATGACTCTGGTGCGACGCGTTGCCCGACCGATGCTCGCGGCGATCTTCATCAAGACCGGCATCGACCAGGTGCGGGGCGCCGCCGACCTGGCCCCGGCCGCCGAGCCGGTGGTCGAGCGGGTCGCCGGGCCGCTGCACCTGCCCGAGGACCCGGTGCTGCTGGTGCGCCTGAACGGCGCGGCGATGGCCGCGGCGGGGGTGCTGTTCGGCCTGGGGCGCGCCCCGCGCCTGTCCGCGGCCGTGCTCGCCGCCACCGCGGCGCCCACCGCGTACGTGGCGCACCCGTTCTGGACGGAGAAGGACCGCAGCGTGCGCTCGGAGGTCCTCGGCGACTTCCTCAAGGACGTCGCCCTGCTCGGCGCGGCGCTGCTGGCGGCCGTGGACACCGCCGGCAAGCCGGGCGTGGCCTGGCGCGCCGGGCGCGCCGGGCGCGACGCCAAGCGGCTGGCCGCGCTGGCCGCGCGCGAGGCCTCGCACGCCGCGGAGTCCGGCCGCAAGGACCTGCGCATCGCCGCCGCCAAGGTCGGCTGAGCCCCCGCGCGCCGCCCCGGCGGAGCACGCCCCGGGCACCGCCCGCGGGTCGAGGTCCGCCGGGGCTCCTGCGAGGATGCCCGCGTGAGCCCGACGACCGCCGACGCCGTCCCCCCGTCACGACCGGACCCCGCGCCCGAGCTGTGGCCCGCGCCCCGCGCGGGCGGCCCGCTGGACGCCGTGGTGCCCGTGCCCGGCTCGAAGTCGCTGACGAACCGCTACCTCGTGGTGGCCGCGCTGGCCGAGCGCCCCTCGCTGCTGCGCGCGCCCCTGCGCTCGCGCGACACCGCCCTGATGGCGGAGGGGCTGCGCGCCCTGGGCGCGCGCGTCACCGGCGGCGGGGGCGCGGACGGCCTGGGGGCGGGCGACTGGCTGGTGCACCCGGGCCCGGTCACCGGCGGCGGGCGCGTGGACTGCGGCCTGGCCGGCACCGTGATGCGGTTCCTGCCGCCGGTGGCGGCGCTGGCCGAGCGGCCGGTGGAGTTCGACGGCGACCCGCGAGCCCGCGAGCGCCCGATGGGCGCGGTGCTGGACGGGCTGCGCCAGCTCGGGGCGGTCGTGGAGGACGGCGGGCGGGGCCTGCTGCCCTTCACGGTGCGCGGG
>NZ_JAAALM010000703.1:691-1591 GCF_009906395.1 Kineococcus indalonis | reverse complement strand
GCCCCGCACGGACCCGAGGAGCCCTCGTGAACGACCGCCCCGCCTCCCCCACGGCCGCTCCGGAGCGTCCCGAGCCCGAGTCCGAGGAGGCGTTCGACCGGCTCGTCAGCGAGGGGCGCGACCGCCTCGCCCGGCCGTTCCTGCCCCTGCTGAGCGTCGGGCTGCTCGGCGGCACCGACGTCAGCACGGGCGTCCTGGCGTACCTGCTGGTGCTCGGCGCCACCGGCAGCCACCTGGTCGCGGGCCTGGCGTTCTCGATCGGCTTCGTGGCCCTGCTGCTGGCCCGCAGCGAGCTGTTCACGGAGAACTTCCTCGTCCCCGTCATGGCCGTCGTGGCCCGGGACGGCTCCGTCGGGGCCCTGCTGCGGCTGTGGGCGGTCACGCTGGTCGCCAACCTCGCCAGCGGGTGGGTGCTGATGTGGCTGGTGGTGCAGGGCCTGCCCGGGCTGCGGGCGACGGCGGTCGAGTCCGGCACGCACTACGCCACGCTCCCGATCGGCCTGGAGTCCTTCTGCCTGGCGGTGCTCGCCGGTGCCGTGATCACCCTGATGACGCGCATGCAGCACGGCACCGAGAGCACCGGGGTGCGCCTCGTGCCCGCCGTGCTCTTCGGCGCCCTGCTCGCCGGCGGGCAGCTGTTCCACTCCGTGCTGGACTCGCTGCTGGTGTTCGCCGCGATCCACGCCGGCGCCGACGTCGGCTACCTGGACTGGCTGCCCCGCCTGGGCTGGTCCGCGCTGGGCAACCTGACCGGCGGGCTGGTGCTGGTGACGGCCGTGCGGCTGCTGCGGGTGCCGCACCGGGTGGCCGAGGCGCGGCGCGAGGACGGCTGAGCCGGCACCCGCGCCCGGTGCGGCCGTCCGCCGCCCGGCGCGGCGGGCGGCGGCTACGATCGGCGTG
>NZ_JAAALM010000703.1:0-681 GCF_009906395.1 Kineococcus indalonis | reverse complement strand
GGGCCGGGCACGCCGGCATGGCGCAACTGGTAGCGCACCCGACTTGTAATCGGGCGGTTCTCGGTTCGAGTCCGAGTGTCGGCTCTCCCCGCCACGACGCGCGGGCGGCGTCCCGAGCGGGCCCTCAGCCCTTGAAGAAGCGCTCGGCGACGGCGGCGTCGTCGCTGCTGTCGGTCGTTCCGCCGCCGTCGGCGTCGAGGGAGGCGTTGAGGCGCTCGGTGAGCGTCGCGAAGCGCCGCAGGGTGTCCTCGCCCCAGGGGCCCACCCGCTCGATGAGCTCCTCGCGGCGGGCCTGCCGGGCGGCGTGGACCTTCGCGCGGCCGGTCGCGGACAGGGTGAGCAGGACCGCGCGCGCGTCGGCGGGGTCGGGGGTGCGCTCCACCAGCTCCAGCTGCTCCAGCAGCTGCACCTGGCGGCTGAGGGTCGGCTTGCCGATGCGGAAGTACCGGGCGAGCTCGCTGGGCCGGGCCCGGCCGGTGTCGTCCAGGCGCACGAGGATGCTGTAGGCCTCGAAGTTCAGCTCGGGGTGGACCGCGTGGGCGGTCGCGCGGGACAGCGCCCGCGAGCGGCGCAGCAGCACCCCGAGCTCCTGCTCGAGCCGGGCGACCGCATCGGTGCTCACGGTCCGGAGCGTACAGACCGCGGCGCTCCCGGTGGGCCCCTCGCGAGCACGGGTTCCCC
>NZ_JAAALM010000702.1 GCF_009906395.1 Kineococcus indalonis | reverse complement strand
CACCGGTGCCCCCGGCGGAGCGGCGCAGCACCCCGCCGGTGCGGCCGGCCGCCGCCAGCGGCAGCGAGCGCGTCGAGCCCGACACCGGCAGCGGCAGCACCGCGGAGCTCGCCGCGCCCGGGGTGAGCACCCCGGGCGTCGCGGTCCCCGCGGTCGGTGCCGCCGCGGCGCGCCCCGCGGGCGCGGCGAGCAGGGCCAGCAGGCCCGCGCCCGCCCCGGCCAGGGCGGCCCGGCGGCCCACCGGGGCGCCGGGGCGGCCCGGCCCGGGGGTCGTCGCTCGTCGCAGCAGGTCAGGGGTCATCGCCGGGTGCTCCGTCCGTCGTCCAGGGGCCGCCGGACGGCGACGCTCCACCAGGGACGAAAGCTAGAGGACCGTGGAGGCGTTGTGAACGGTGCGGGTGTGACGGGTGGGTCACGCGCCCGCGGGCGCCGCGGGCGGCGCGCCGAACCCGTCAGGGTCCTGCCCGGCCGCGGGCGCACCCGGGGGCACCGCCTCGTACAGCTTCACGCCGAAGGCGCGGAAGTCGCGCTCGGCCACCAGGCGGAAGCCCTCGCGCAGCAGCCGCGCCGTCTCGCGGTCCTGCTCGCCGGCCGTCACCAGCGGCCCCGTGCCGCCCACCACCCACACCCGGGCGGTGCCCACCAGCGCCCCCGCCAGCCGCTCCGGCGGCAGGGTCGTGCCCACCAGGGTCGCCGAGGACGCCGCCGGCTCGTCCAGGGCCAGGTCGCGCAGCCCGGTGAAGGCCGCCGGGTACACCTGCGTCAGCACCCGGTAGCGGTACTCCCCGTCCGGGACGAACAGCAGCCCGTCGCCCGGGCGGGCCTGCGCCGCCAGGTAGGCCGCCGTGCCGCGCAGGTCCTCGGCGTGCCCCAGCTCCGGGTCGCGGAAGACGAACTGCATGCGCAGGCCCGCCGCCGCGACCACCGCCACCAGCGCCAGCGCCAGCACCGCCGGCAGCCGCCGCCCCGCGCGCACCCGCGCGGCCGCGCCCCGGCGCACCGGCCCGGCCAGCGTCACCACCGACGCCAGCAGCAGGCAGGTGCCCGGGGCGACCACCACGAGGTAGCGAGTCGTCCACAGCGGGTGCACCTGCGACAGCGCCCACAGCAGCGGCACCGGCGCCGCGCCCCACAGCAGGCCCGCGACCAGCAGCCGGCGCGCCCGCGCCCGGCCCAGCGCGGCGCCCACGGCCAGCGCGGCCACCACCACCGCCACCGGCGAGCCCAGCGCGAACACCACGTGGTCGCCCAGCTCGCGCAGCGGCGGCGGGCGCAGGAACGCCACCTGCTCCTGCTGGGTGCTCTGCGCCCACAGCAGCGGCAGCGCCAGCGCCAGGCCCGCCCCGGCGGCCGCGACCCCGCGCCGTCGCGCCGCCGGCGCCGCGGCCAGCAGCAGCGCCGCCTGCGCCGGCAGCACCATCAGCGCCAGCGTGTTCAGCGCCACCAGCAGCGGCAGCGACACCGCGTACCCCGCCCACCAGCCGGCCCGCGCGGGCGAGGAGCACGCCCGCACCAGCAGGTACGTCGAGGCCGTCGCCACCAGCGCCGCCAGCGCGTACGGGCGCGCCTCCTGCGCGTAGCGGGACACGAACGGGGTGACC
>NZ_JAAALM010000701.1 GCF_009906395.1 Kineococcus indalonis | reverse complement strand
CGCTGGCCCTGCTCGCCGCCGCGGCCCCCGCCGGCGCCGCACCCGCCGACCCCGCCACCGCCGGGGAGGTCGCCGCCGCCGTGCGCACCGGCCCCGAGGCCGCCGCCGTGCCCGCCGGCGCCTACGCCGTCGCCGACGTGCGCACCGCCGACGCCGACCCCACCTGGGCCGCCGCCCGCCTGGAGCCGGCCGACCCCGCCGCGCTGGACCCGGCCACCGTCGTGCTCCAGCGCGTGGGGGGCACCTGGCGGGTGGTGTCCCTGGGCACCGCCGGCGTCGGCTGCGAGCAGGCCCCGCCCCTCGTGCTCACCGACCTCGCCCTGCCCTGCTGAGGCCCGTCGCCGGCCGCGCGGCGGGGGCGCGCGCGGCCGGTAGCGTCGGGGCGTGCCCCTGCTCCTGACCGGCCGCCGGCTGACCGGCCGGGTCCGCGGCCGCGTCGCCACCGCCGCCACCGCCGTCGCCGCCCGCCTCGCCGGGCACCCCGTGGCCGAGGAGGGCCACGACGACGGCACCGCGCCCCAGGAGCAGGTCCTCGCCGCGCTGCGCGCCCTGACCCGCACGGCCGAGGCGCTGCTGTCCTGCGGCGCCTCCGCCGCCGACGTCACCGCCCTGACCCTGCGCGCCGCCGCCGGCGCCGGGCTGCGCCGCACCCAGGTCGACATCACCTTCACCGCCGTGGTCGTCTCCACCACCGGCGCCGACGGCGTGCCCCTGACCGACGTGCGCGTCGTGCAGGTGCGCGGCACCGACTACTCGCGCCTGTCGCGCCTGTACGAGCTCGCCCACGAGGCCGGCGACGGCCTCGACGTCACCGCCCTCGACGAGCGCCTCAAGCGCCTGCTCACCGCCCGGCGCCCCTACCGCGGCTCCGTGGCCTCCCTGGGCGCCGTCGGCCTGGCCGTGTCCGTGGCCGTCCTGCTCGGCGGCGGCTGGCCCGTGGCCGCCGCGGCCGCCGCCACCACCGCCGTGCTGCAGGTGCTGCTGCTCGCGCTGAACCGCCGCGGCCTGCCCGCGTTCTTCCAGCAGGTCGCCGGCGCGGCCCTGGCCACCGGCGTCGCCCTGGTGCTGCTGCTGTGGCAGCCGCACCTGCCGGGGTGGATCGGGCAGCTGCCGCCCTCGCTGGTCGTCGGCTCCGGCATCGTCGTGCTGCTCGCCGGGCTGTCCCTGGTCGGCTCCGCCGAGGACGCCATCTCCGGCTTCTACGTCACGGCCGGCGCTCGCGCCTTCGAGACCGTCGTGCTCACCGCCGGCCTCGTCCTGGGCATCGCCGGGGTCCTCGACCTCGGCCAGCGCGCCGGCATCACCCTCACGCTCACCTTCACCGCCACCAGCGCGCCGGCGGTGCTCGTGCAGGTCCTCGCCGGCGCCACCGCCGCCTTCTCCTGGGCGGTCAGCGGCTACGCCGACGCGCGCGCCCTGGCCCTGGCCGCCCTCGCCGGCGGCACCGGCTCCGCCGTCAACGCCCTGGCCCTGGCCGCCGGCGCCGGGCCGCTGACCGCCGCCGGCGCGGCCGCCCTCGTCGTCGGCTTCATGGCCGAGGGCACCGCCTGGCGCTGGCGGGTGCCCGGCCTGGTGGTCTCCGTCTGCGGCATCGTGCCGCTG
>NZ_JAAALM010000700.1 GCF_009906395.1 Kineococcus indalonis | reverse complement strand
CCGCCGCCCTGCGCGCCACCGACGTCCCCGGCGCCGCGCCCGCCGTGGTGAACTCGATGTTCAACGCGGGCATCGCCGCCGGCGCCTGGGCGGGCGGGCGCGCCCTGCTGGCGGGCGGGCCGGTGCTGCTCACCGCGGCCTGCGCGGGGCTGGTGCTCCTGGCGCTGGCCACGACGGCCCTGCGCCCCGGCCGGCCGGTCGCCTGACGGCTCCGGCCCGGCCGGGACGCCCTCAATCGGTCTCCGGCCCCCGGCAGTAGAAGCACTCCGTCCCGCAGGACTCCTCGCCGAGCGCCGTCACCGCGCTGCTGCCCTCGGTCTCCACCACGCGCACCCCCTCCGGCCGTGCCCCCTGCGGCGCGGTCCGGCCGTCCCCGCGCCGGCTCTGGATCGACCCATCGTGCTCCGCGCGCCCCCCGCCGCGCACCGCGGGGCCGCCGGGGACCGCCGCGGTGGCGCGCGGTGCCCGGCGGGCACGAGGATGCCGGTGACCGCAGGACGAGCCGACGACGCAGGAGGACCGCGTGCCGAGCGCAGGAGAACCGCTGGAGCGGATGGGGTTCCTCACCATCGGCTCGTTCGACCCGGCCGACCCCGCCGCCGGGCACCGCGACACCCTGGCCGTCGTCGAGCTGGGCGAGCAGCTCGGCTTCGACAGCGCCTGGCTGCGGCACCGGCACCTGCAGCACGGCATCTCCTCGCCGGTGGCGGTGCTGGCCGCCGCCTCCCAGCGCACGCGCAGGATCCACCTGGGCACGGCGGTCACGCCGCTGGGGTGGGAGAACCCGCTGCGCCTGGCGGAGGACTGGGCCACCGTGGACGTGCTCTCCGGCGGGCGCCTGGAGCCGGGGGTGAGCGTGGGTCCGCCGGTGCACTTCGAGCACGTGCGCGACGCGCTGTACCCGGGCACCGCGCAGGCGGAGGACTTCGGCTACGAGCGGGTGCTGCGGCTGCTGCGGCTGCTGCGCGGGGAGCCGGCCAGCACCTTCAGCGGCGTGGAGGGCGTGGAGACCTACTCCGAGCAGGTGCAGCCGCACGCGGCGGGCCTGGTGCGTCGCGTCTGGTACGGCGCGGCCAGCACCCGCTCGGCGCGCTGGGCGGGGGAGAACGGGCTGAACCTGCTCACCTCCAGCGTGCTCAAGGCCGAGGGGGAGGGCCCGTGGGACTTCGCGCAGCTGCAGGCGCAGCAGGTGCGCGCCTTCCGCGCCGAGCACCCCGCCGGGGCCGCCGCGCGCGCCTCGCAGGGCCTGGTCGTCCTCCCCACCGACAGCGCCACCGCCGCGCAGCGGCGCAAGTACGCCGACTACGTCGCCGCGCGCACCCCGCGCACGAGCACCCCCCAGGGCCCGGCGCGGCTGCTGTTCGCCGCCGACCTGCTGGGCAGCGCCGAGGAGGTCGCGGCCGCGCTGCACGCGCACGCCGGCTACCGCGAGGTGCGCGAGGTGGTCTTCGCGCTGCCGTTCGGCTTCGCGCGCGAGGACTACGAGCAGATCCTCACCGACACCGCGACCCGGCTGGGGCCGGCCCTGGGCTGGCAGCCGCAGGGCCCCCGCTGACGGATGCCGGCGGGGGCCCTGCGGGTGGTGCTGACCCGGGTGGTGCGGGGG
>NZ_JAAALM010000006.1 GCF_009906395.1 Kineococcus indalonis | reverse complement strand
CCCCGCGGCACCGCACAGCCAGTGGGCCAGCAGGTGGGCGGCGGTCGCGCCGGCGGCGCGGTTGTCCAGCCCGACGTAGGCCGTGCGCGCGCGGCGCGGCAGGTCGGTGACGAGCGCGACGACGGGCACCCCGGCGGCGGTCAGCTCCCCGAGCGCGTCGAGGACCTCCGGCGTCTCGGGCGCCTTGAGCACCACCCCGTCCGAGCCGCGGCGCGCCAGCGCGCGCAGCGCGGCGGCCAGCGGCTGCGTCGAGGCGCCGTGGTGCAGCTGCGAGCGGGCGCGCACCAGCACCGGCCGCAGCGAGGGCAGCGAGGCCTCCAGCGCCGTGCGCACCGCGGCCGAGAACCGCGGCGGCGCCTGCACCAGCAGGTCCACGCGGAACGCGCGGCCGCTGGCGCTCAGCTGCGAGCGCTGGCGCTCCAGCTCCGCCACGGCGCGGTGCACGTCGGCGACGGTGCCGGCGCGCACCCCCGCCCGCCCGTGCAGCACGCGGTCCACCGTGGCCACGCTCAGCCCCGCCTGGGCGGCGATCTCGCGCAGTCGGAAGGGGTGTGCCACGACGGGACAGCGTGAGGTGTTCCTGAGGGGTTTTCAACCCCCGCCGGCGTGCCGGTCGGCCCTAGCGTGGGAGCACGAGCAGCCCGCGACGGCAGAGAGGCCGAGACCGTGACCACCGCACCCGCCGAATCCCGCACCCCCGCCTGGTTCAGCCCCGCCGACTGCGACCTCGACGCGTTCCGCGCGCTCGTGGAGCAGGAGGCGGACCCGGGCGAGCACCCGTCCGCCGACGCCCTCGAGCAGGGCGTGCCCGTGTACGGCGACCGGCTGCGCGAGCGCCTGGACGAGCCCGCCGGGCGCCGGCAGGTGCAGGCCGAGCTGGTGCGCACCCTGGCCGAGGGCCCCGGCATCGCGGTGTTCCGCGGCGCGTTCGAGCAGGACGTCGTCGAGCGCGCGAGCACGGTGTTCCGCGCGCTCATCGCCGAGCAGCGCGCCGCCGGGGTCGGCGGCGGGGACCACTTCGCCACGCCCGGCGCGAACGACCGGGTGTGGGGCGCGCTGGACAAGTTCGCCCTGCGCGATGCGGAGGCGTTCTGCGACTACTACGCCAACGACGTGCTGGCGCTGGTCAGCGAGGCGTGGCTGGGCCCGGGGTACCAGGTCACCTCCCAGGTCAACGTCGTCAACCCCGGCGGCACCGCGCAGCGCGCCCACCGCGACTACCACCTGGGGTTCATGGACCGCGAGCAGGCGCTGGCGTACCCCGCGCACGTGCACGCCCTCTCCCCCGCGCTGACGCTGCAGGGGGCGGTGGCGCACGTGGACATGCCCGTGGAGACCGGGCCGACGCTGTACCTGCCGCACTCGCAGAAGTTCGCCGCCGGCTACGTCGCCTTCCACCAGCCGGAGTTCACCGCCTACTTCGAGGAGCACCGCGTGCAGCTGCCGCTGCGCGCGGGCGACGCGGTGTTCTTCAACCCGGCGCTGTTCCACGGCGCCGGGTCCAACGTGTCCGCCGACGTGTCGCGGATGGCGAACCTGCTGCAGGTGTCCTCGGCGTTCGGGCGGGCGATGGAGGCGGTGGACACCACCGCGATCTCCTCGGCGGTGCTGGGGGTGCTCAGCGCGCGCCGCGCGGCCGGGGCCGGCGAGCGGTGGCTGCGCAACGTCGTGGGGGTGGCCGCCGAGGCGTACGCGTTCCCCACGAACCTCGACCGCGACCAGCCGATCGGCGGTCTGGCGCCCGCCTCGCAGGCCGAGGTGCTGTGGCGGGCGCTCACGCAGGGCTGGGGGCGCGAGCGCCTGGACGCCGAGCTGGCCGCCGGCGAGGAGCGCCGGCGCACCGGCCTGCGCTGAGACGCCCGCGCGCGAGGTTCAGCCGCGGTGCTCGGCGGGCAGCTTGACGGCCAGCACCGGCACGTCGGCCTCCAGGAGCAGCTCCTGCGACAGGCTGCCCAGCACCGCCTTCCCCACCGGCGAGCGGTGGCGCACCCCGATCACCAGGCGCTGCACGGAACCGGCCCGCTCGGCGAGGGCGTGCAGGACGGCCTCCTCGCGCGAGCGGCGCGCGGCGCGCTCGACGACGTGCACGTCGAGCCCCTCCGGCGCGCCGGACAGGTCCAGCGGACCCAGCATCAGGTTCACGGCGACCAGGTCGGTGCCCAGCAGCTGCGCTTCCGCGTACGCCGCGCGCAGGGCGGCGCGGCCCTCGGCGGAGTCGGTGACGGCGACCACGACGGACACGGGGTCCTGCCTCTCCTCGATCGTCGGACGGGTGCCGCGGGGCGCGGTCAGGAGTAGTCCCGGCGGAACTGCGCCTCCAGCTCCTCCAGCGAGCGCCCGCGCGTCTCGGGCACCGAGGTCTTGATGAAGACCAGGGCGGCGATCCCCAGGGCGGCGAAGACGAAGAACGTCGAGGAGATCCCGATGCCGGCGACCAGCTGCGGGAAGGACAGCCCGACGAGGAAGTTGGTGATCCACAGCAGGAACACGGCGATCCCCAGGCCGAAGCCGCGCAGCTTCAGCGGGAAGATCTCCGCGAGCATCAGCCACACGAGCGGGCCGATGGTGCCCTGCATGACGAAGACGAACGCGACGACGAGCACCAGGACCACGTAGGCGCGCACGGCGCCGGCGGGCAGGACGGTGGAGCAGACCCCGACGAGCAGGTGGGCGGTGGTGGTGCCGGCGAAGCCGAACAGCAGCATCTTGCGCCGGTCGACCCGGTTGATCAGGCGCAGGCCGACCAGGACGCCGGCCAGGGAGAACGCGCCGTTGGCCGTGTTCGCGATGAGCGCGCCGTCGGCCGAGAACCCGGCCTCCTGCAGCAGCTGGGTGCCGTAGTACATGATCGAGTTGATGCCGGTGAGCTGCTGGAACACCGCCAGGCCGATGGCGGTGAACAGCACGCGCCGCACCCACCTGGTGCCCAGGTCGGACCAGCCGCCGACGTGGGCCTCCTGCTCCTCCTCGGCCAGGGCGTGGACCTCGGCCAGCTCGGCCTCGGCGCGCTCGGCGCTGCGCACCTGCTCCAGGACCGCCAGGGCCTCGGCGTCACGGCCCTCGGCGACCAGCCAGCGCGGGCTCTCGGGCATGCGCAGCATGCCCACGAACAGCGCGACGGCGGGCAGCGCCGCCACGGCGAGCATGTACCGCCACACGTCCTCGTCCTCGCCCCAGACGTTGCCGATGACGGCGTTGACGACGAACGCGGCGAACTGCCCGGTCACGATCATGACCTCGTTGCGGGTGACGAGTCCGCCGCGGCGCTCGGAGGGGGAGATCTCGGCCAGGTAGACCGGCACCGTCACCGAGGCCCCGCCCACGGCCAGGCCGAGCACGAAGCGGGCCGGCACCAGCACCGCCAGGCTGGGCGCCAGGACGCAGCCGAGGGCGCCGACGAAGAACAGGCCCGCCAGCAGCAGGATGTTGCGCCGGCGGCCCTGGTGGTCCGACAGGCGCCCGCCGACGGCGGCGCCGAGGGCGGCGCCGAGCAGCAGGGTGCTGGTCACCAGGCCCTCGGTGAAGGCGGTCAGGCCGAAGTAGCTCTCCATCGGCTCCAGCGCGCCGTTGATGACGCCGGTGTCGTAGCCGAAGAGCAGACCGCCGAAGGTGGCGACGACCGCGACCCGGCCGAGCCGGCGCGAGTGCGGTCCACGGGTGTCCGGCGGCAGCGCCGGGCGGGTGGTGGCGGTGCCGTGGAGGGGTGAGGCCATGACGAACCCTTCGTGCGTGCTGCGTCGCAGCGTCGATCGGGTCGCGGGGCCGGGGAGGGCGGCGACCGTGCCGCCGCGCCCGGGTCCCCCGTCGAACTCGTGCCCGCGCCGTGCTGCGCCAGCGCCTCGACCGTAGGGACGCCTCCTCGCATATGTCAAGACAACAGGACTTTGCGTGGCCAGTGGGTGGGCCCGGGACGCCGTCGGCCCCCGCGGCGGGGAGCCGCGGGGGCCGACGGGAGGAGCGCCCCGGGGGCGCGCGGCTCAGGCGCCGAAGTGCGCCGGCAGGGTGCCCTCGTGCGCGGTGCGCAGCTCGGCCACGGGCACGGTGAACAGACCCTGCACGTCCAGGGCCGCCTCCTCGCCCTCGGAGCCGGTGTCGGTGACGCCGATGCGCAGGTGCGCCAGGCCGCGCGCGGTGCACATGTCCGTGAAGCGGACCTCCTCCTCGCGCGGCACGGCCACGATCGCCCGGCCGGCGGACTCGGAGAACAGCGCGACGAACGGGTCGACGCCGTCGCGCTCGCACAGCTCGTCCAGCCACACGCGCGCGCCCACGCCGAAGCGCAGCACCGACTCCACCAGCGCCTGCGCCAGACCGCCGTCGGCGAGGTCGTGCGCGGCGTCCACCAGGCCGTCGCGCGAGCAGTTCACCAGGACGTCGGCCAGCAGGGCCTCGTGCTCCAGGTCCACCGCCGGCGGCAGGCCGCCCAGGTGGCCGTGCTCGGCCCACGCCCACTCCGAGCCGCCCAGCTCCTCGCGGGTGGTGCCCAGCAGGTAGACGTTGCGCCCGGCCTCGCGCCACCCGGAGGGGGTGCGCCGGGAGACGTCGTCGAGCACGCCGAGCACGCCGATGACCGGGGTCGGCAGGACCGCCGAGTCCAGGCCGCGGTCGCCGGTCTGGTTGTACAGCGAGACGTTGCCGCCGGTGACGGGCACGCCGAGCTGCTCGCAGCCCTCGGCCAGGCCCCGCACCGCCTCGGCGAACTGCCACATGACGCCGGGGTCCTCCGGGGAGCCGAAGTTCAGGCAGTCGGTGACCGCCAGCGGCCGCGCGCCGGCGGTGGCGACGTTGCGGTACGCCTCCGCCAGGGCGAGCTGGGCGCCGGTGCGCGGGTCCAGCTTGGCGAAGCGGCCGTTGCCGTCCAGGCTCAGGGCCACGCCCAGGCCGGTGGTCTCGTCCACGCGCACCACGCCGGCGTCGTCGGGCGTGGCCAGGGTCGTGTTGCCCAGCACGTAGCGGTCGTACTGGTCGGTGACCCACGCGCGCGAGCACAGGTTCGGGGAGGCGACCATCCGCAGCACGGTGGCGCGCAGCTCCCGCCCGCCGGACGGGCGCGGCAGGCGCCCGGCCGAGGGGGCGTCGGCCTGCAGGGCGTCCTGGGAGGCCGGGCGCGCGTAGGGGCGCTCGTACACCGGGCCCTCGTGGGCCACGGTGCGCGGGGGCACGTCCACGACCGTCTCGCCGTGCCACTGCACCACGAGGTGGTCGCCGTCGGTGACCTCCCCCAGCACGGCGGCCTCGACGTCCCACTTGCGCGCCACGGCCAGGAAGGCGTCCAGGTTGGCCGGGGTGACCACGGCCATCATGCGCTCCTGCGACTCGCTCATGAGGATCTCCTCCGGCGAGAGCGAGGGGTCGCGCAGCGGCACCCGGTCCAGGTGGATCAGCATGCCGCCGTCGCCGGCGCTGGCCAGCTCGCTGGTCGCGCACGACAGCCCCGCGCCGCCGAGGTCCTGGATGCCCTCCACCAGCCCGGCGTGGAACAGCTCCAGGCAGCACTCGATGAGCACCTTCTCCTGGAACGGGTCGCCCACCTGCACCGCGGGGCGCTTGCTGGGGCCGCCGGCCTCGAACGTCTCGCTGGCCAGCACCGACACGCCGCCGATGCCGTCGCCGCCGGTGCGGGCGCCGAAGAGGACCACGAGGTTGCCCGCGCCGCGCGCGTTCGCCAGGTGCAGGTCCTCGTGGCGCAGCGCGCCCACGCACAGGGCGTTGACCAGCGGGTTGCCCTGGTAGGAGGGGTCGAAGACGACCTCGCCGCCGATGTTGGGCAGGCCGATGCAGTTGCCGTAGCCGCCCACGCCGGAGACCACGCCGGGCACCACGCGGGCGGTGTCGGGGTGGTCCACGCGCCCGAAGCGCAGGGAGTCCATCACGGCGATCGGGCGCGCGCCCATCGCCATGATGTCGCGGATGATCCCGCCCACGCCGGTGGCCGCGCCCTGGTACGGCTCGACGAAGCTGGGGTGGTTGTGGCTCTCCACCTTGAAGGTGACGGCCCAGCCCTGCCCGATGTCCACCACGCCGGCGTTCTCGCCGATGCCCACCATCAGGGACTTCTTCATCTCGTCCGTGAGGTGCTCGCCGAAGGTGCGCAGGTGCACCTTGGAGGACTTGTAGGAGCAGTGCTCGCTCCACATCACGGAGTACATCGCCAGCTCGGCGCCGGTGGGGCGCCGGCCCAGGATGTCGCGCACGCGCACGTACTCGTCGGCCTTCAGGCCCAGCTCGGCCCACGGCTGCTCGCGCTCGGGGGTGGCGGCGGCGCGCTCGACGGTGTCCAGCGCCCCCGCGGTGCGCGCGCCCTGCGCGGTCGGGGCGCTCACGCGCCCACCGCCGCCAGGCCGGCGCCCAGCACGGAGGCGAACAGCCCCAGCCCGTCGGTGCCCGGGCCGTAGCCCTCCTCCACCGCGTGCTCCGGGTGCGGCATGAGGCCCACCACGTTGCCGCGCTCGTTGGCGATGCCGGCGATGCCGCGCAGCGAGCCGTTGGGGTTGGCGCCCAGGTAGCGGAAGACCACGCGGCCCTCGCCCTCCAGGCGGTCCAGCGTCTCGTCGTCGGCCACGAAGCCGCCCTCGCCGTTCTTCAACGGCACGGTGATCTCCGCCCCGGCCGCGAAGGCCGACGTCCACGCCGTCGCGGTGGACTCCACCCGCAGGCGCTGGTCCTTGCAGACGAACTTCTGGTGGTCGTTGCGCACCAGGGCGCCGGGCAGCAGGTGCGACTCGCACAGCACCTGGAAGCCGTTGCAGATGCCCAGCACGGGCAGGCCGCGCCGCGCGCCGGCGACGACCTCGCCCATGATGGGCGCGAAGGAGGCGATGGCCCCGCAGCGCAGGTAGTCGCCGTAGGAGAAGCCCCCCGGCAGGACGACCGCGTCGACCCCGCGCAGGTCCGCGTCGGCGTGCCACAGCGCGACCGGCTCGGCGCCGGCCAGGCGCACCGCGCGGCGGGCGTCGCCGTCGTCCAGGGAACCGGGGAAGGTGACGACGCCGATCCTCACGCGGGCACCTCCTCCGCGGCGCGGACGGAGACGACGTCCTCGATGACCGGGTTCGACAGGAGCGTCGAGGCGGCCGCCCGGGCCTGCTCGAGGACCTCCGGGGTGACCTCCCCGTCGACCTCCAGCTCGAACCGCTTGCCCTGGCGGACACCGGTGAAGGCGTCGAAGCCCAGGCGCGGCAGGGCGCCGACGACGGCCTTGCCCTGCGGGTCGAGGATCTCGGGTTTCGGCATGACGTCGATGACGACGCGGCCCATGCGCGGCGCTCCTTCGTGGGCGGTGGCCCAGCAGTGGGAGGGGATCTCAGCAGGGCTCAGGCTACCGCCCGCGCGGGCGCCGCCCGTCCCGCCGGCGCCCGCCGCTCAAGGCGCCCGCCGCACCTGCCGACGTCGGGGTGCGGGCCGCGAGCGGGGCGGCCCCGCGTGCGGGCCGCGAGCGGACGGCCCGCGGGGAGGAGCGGCACGTGCGGCGCACGGGTGTGCGGGGAGGGCGCGGTCGGCCCGCCCCCTCCACGGTCGTGGACGTGGCCGTCCTGCTCGCCGGCCTGGCCGTGCTGGCCGGCGCCGCCGCATGGTGGCGCGCCGACGGCGCCGACCCGCGGCTGTGGCAGCTGCTGCCCGCGTGCGTGCCCGTCGGCTACGTCCTGACCCGCTTCCCGCTGACGGTCTCCTCCGGCTCGGTGGGCCTGTCGGTGCCGTGCGGGCCGCTGCTGCTGGCGTACCTGCTCACCGCGGACCCGCCCGGCACGGCGCTGCTGGCGTGGGCGGTGACGGCCCTGGTGGCCTACCTGCTGGACGCGCGGCGCTGGACCAGCCGCGTCTTCAACGCCGGCTCCTCGATCGTCTCGGCCCTGGCCGCCACGCTGGTGGTGCAGGCGCTGCGCGCCCCGGACCCCACCAGCCCGCGGCAGCTGCTGGTGGCGCTGGCGGGCGCGGCGACCTACTACCTGGTGGACCTGCTGCTGTCGGTGGCCACCCTGGCCGCGGAGTCCCCCGCGGTGGCGCTGCGCGAGCTGCGCGGGCCGGGCACCGTCGTCGGCGGCGGCGTCTTCCTGCTCGTGTCGACGCTGGGGTACCTCGGCGGGGTGGTGGACCTGCGGCTGCCGGACTGGATGACGCTGCTGCTGCTGGTGCCCGCCGTCGCCGTCGTGGTGGCGGCCTGGTCCTCCCGCGAGGTCGAGCACCGCCGCACCCAGCAGCACGAGCTGTTCCGCGCCTCGGTGGAGGTGCTGGGCGCCGGCGACCCGGAGCAGCTGCTGGCGGCGCTGCAGCGCCACGGCTCGGCCGTCGTCTCCAGCGGCCGCCTGCGGGTGGCCGACGCGCCCCCCGGGCCCGGCGAGCTGGGCTTCGCGCTGCCGGTGGAGGAGGGCGCCGCGACGCCGGAGGGCGCCGCGACCCGCCCGCGCTGGCTGGTGACGACCCGCTCGCCCGAGGCCTCGCTGCTGCGCTACGACCAGGCCGCGCTGGAGTCGCTGGGCTCCCTGGGCGCGGCGGCGCTGCTGCGGGTGCGCCTGACGGAGCAGGCGGCGCGGCACGCGCTGCTGGACCACCTCACGGGCCTGGCCAACCGGCGCGCCTTCACCGCCCGCCTGGAGGCGGCGCTGGCCGGCGGGGAGCCGCTGGGGGTGCTGTTCGTGGACCTCGACGGCTTCAAGGCCGTCAACGACACCCTGGGCCACGCCGCCGGCGACGAGCTGCTGGGGCAGGTCGGCGAGCGCCTGCGCCGGGTCGCGGGCGAGGGGTCGCTGCCGGCGCGCCTGGGCGGCGACGAGTTCGCCGTGCTCGTGCCCGACACCGTGCCCGGCTCCGTCGAGGACGTGTGCGACCGCGTGGTGGCGGCGCTGGAGGACCCCTTCGTGCTGGTGGCCGGGCCGGCGTCGGTGGCGGCCAGCGTGGGCGCCACGACCTCCGGGCCCGGCGACGACGCGGACGCGATGCTCTCGCGCGCCGACGCCGCCATGTACGAGGCCAAGCGCTCCGGCGGCTCGCGCAGCGTCGTGGCGCACCGGGTGGGCTGAGCCACCGGGCGCACCGGGCGCACCGGGCGCACCGGGCCGGGGGCCCGCTCAGGCGCCGTCCAGCTCCCCGAGCGCCTCGTGGGCGCGCGCGACCGCGGCGACGCGCTCGCGACCGCCGCGCCCGCAGCGGGCCAGCACCGCCTCGGCGAGCACGGCGGCCACCGCCATGGGCGCGGCGTAGCTGTCGAAGGCGCCGGGACCGCCCAGGGGCACCTCCAGGCGGTGGCGCACCAGGCCGTGCAGCGCGCGGGCCCCGGGGTCGGCCAGCAGCACGCACGGCACCTCCAGCGCCGCGGCGGCCCGCAGCAGCTCGCCGACGGCCGGGGTGCGCCGGCGGAAGGCCACCACCACGAGGACGTCGCGCTCGCCGAGCGCGGCGACCTCCTCGGCCACCGTCTGCCCCGGCTGCGGGGCCAGGCCCACGTCGGCGCGCGCCTGCAGGAGCTGCTCGCGCAGGTGCAGCGCGACCGGGTAGCTGTTGCGCCAGCCGACCACCAGGACGCGGCGGGCGGCGGCCACGAGCGCGGCGACCTCGGCGACGGTGCCGCCGGCCAGCGCGAGCGCCAGGGCGTCCAGGGCGCGGCGCTCGTGCTCCAGGTGCGCGGCGAGCGGGTCGCCGCCGGGCAGGCCGCCCACGGGCGCGCCGCGGGTGCGGGCCCGGTCCCGGGCGTGCGCGCGGGCCTGGGCGAAGGTCTCGAAGCCCAGCCTGCGGAAGAACCTGCTGACGGTGGCCTTGGAGGTCCCCGACGCCTCGGCCAGCTCCGCGCCGCTGTAGCCGGGGACCTCCGCGAGGTGGTCCAGGACGAAGTCGGCGACCCGGCGCTCGCCGGGGCCCAGCTCGCCGTAGACCTGCGCCACGCGCTCGGGCAGGCCGGCGCTCACGGGCGCGGCGGCGCCGCGCGGCGCGCGGCCACGTCCAGCACCGCGGCCTCGAGGGCGTCCACGCCGGCGGCGACGTCGGCGGCGGTGACGGCCTCCCCCGGCGCGTGGCTGATGCCGTCCTCGCAGCGCACGAACAGCATCGCCACCGGCGTGATCGCGGCCAGGGCCATGGCGTCGTGGCCGGCGCGGCTCCACAGCCGCGGCGGCGCGGCGTCGCCGGTGGCGGCGGCGATGCCCGCCGCGATCGAGGCGGACAGGGCGGGCTCGCAGGTCACGCCGGGCGCGGCGTGGGTCTCGACGAGCTCGAACGCGGTGCCGCGGGCGCGGCAGGTGCGCTCGCCGTGCCGCGCGATGCGCTCGACGAGCTCGTCGCGCAGCGCGTCGTGCTCGGCGCGCACGTCGAGGGTGAGCTCGACCAGGCCGGGCACGACGTTCACCCCGCCGGGGAAGGCCTGCAGCCGCCCGACGGTGGCGATGCCGCCGAGCTCGACGGCCAGGCGCTCCACGGCCAGCACCACCTCGGCGGCGGCCACGAGGGCGTCGCGCCGCCTGGGGTAGGGGGTGCCGCCGGCGTGCCGGGCCTCGCCGGTGACGCGGCCGGTGAACCGGCGCGCGCCGGCGATGGAGGTGACCACGCCGAGCGCGCGGTCGGCGGCCTCCAGGTGCGGGCCCTGCTCGATGTGCAGCTCCAGGTAGCCCACGAGCTCCTCGGGGCGGCGGGCGGCCTCGCCCACGCGAGCGGGCTCCAGCCCGAAGGCGAGCGCGGCCTCGCGCACGGTCACCCCGTCGGCGTCGGCGCGCTCCCACCAGTCCTCGTCCCACTGCCCGGCCACGGCCCTGCTGCCGGTCAGGGCGGTGGCGAAGCGGGTGCCCTCCTCGTCGGAGAAGGCCACGACCTCCAGCGCGAACGGCAGCTGCCCGGCGCGCCCGCGCAGCCGCTCGGCGACCTCGACCGCGCTGAGGACGCCGAGCACCCCGTCGTAGCGCCCGGCGTCGGCGACGGTGTCCAGGTGCGAGCCGAGCACGAGGGCGGGCAGGCCGGGTTCGCGGCCCTCCAGCCGGCCCCAGAGGTTGCCCGCCGCGTCGCGCCGGGTGCCCAGGCCGGCCCGTCCCATCCAGCCGGCGGCCAGCTCGTCGGCGCGCGCGTGCTCGGGCGTCAGGTGGGTGCGCTCGATGCCGTGGGGGCTGGCGGAGACCGCGGCGAGCTCGTCGCAGCGCGCCAGGACGCGCGCTGCGCCGGTGCGGGCGGGCGCGGGGGCGCTCACGCGCCCTCCCCCGCCCCCGTCGCCGCGCCGGCCGTCGCGTAGACCCCCTGCGCCGCGGCGGTGCCGCCGCCGGGCTCGACCGGGGCGCCGTGCCGGCGCAGCACCTGCTCCAGGGCGGCCAGGGTGAGCAGCACGGCGTCCTTGCGGGCGTTGTGGCCCATGGTGCCGATGCGCCACACGCGCCCGGCCAGCGGGCCGAAGGAGGTGCCGATCTCGACGCCGTAGTCGTGCAGCAGCTCGGCGCGCACGTCCTCGCCGCGCACGCCGTCGGGGACCTCCACGGCCACGACGTTGTGCATCTTGTGCGCGACGTCGCCGAACACCCGCAGGCCCAGGCCCCGCACGCCGGCGAGGACCGCCTCCCCGTGCAGGCGGTGCCGGGCGACGGAGGCCTCCAGGCCCTCCTCCAGCAGCAGGCGGGCGCACTCGCGCGCGCCGTACAGCATGGTGGTGGCCTCGGTGTGGTGGTTCAGCCGCTGCGGGCCCCAGTAGTCCAGGACCATGCCCAGGTCGAAGTAGTTGGAGCGGATGCGCGCGGCGGCGGGGGCGGCGCCCGCGGTGCCGGGGTCGGCGCGCAGGCCCGCCTCGACGCTGCTGCGCGAGCGGACCACCTCCACCGCGCGCGGGGAGAGGCTGACGGGCGCGCTGCCGGAGGGCCCGCCCAGGCACTTCTGCAGCCCGGCGGTGGCGGCGTCGACCTGCCAGGCGTCCATCTCGAAGGCGTTGCCGCCCAGGGAGGCGGTGACGTCGACGTAGAGCATCGCGCCGTGGCGGTGGCAGACCTCCCCGACGCCCTCCAGCGGCTGGTTCATCGTCGTGGAGGTGTCGCCCTGCACGAGGGCGACGAGCTTCGGGCGCACCGCGCGCACGGCCTCCTCGATCGCCTCGAGGCCGAACACCTCGCCCCAGGGCACCTCCACCACGTGGACCTCGGCGCCGCAGCGCTCGGCGATCTCGCGCAGCAGGTGCCCGAAGCGGCCGAAGACCGGCACCAGCACGCGGTCGCCGGGGGTGAGCAGGGAGACCAGGGCGGCCTCGATGCCGGCGCGGGAGGTGCCGTCGACCAGGACGGTGGCCTCGTTGCGGGTGCGGAACACCTCCCGGTACAGCGCGCTCGTCTCGTCCATGTAGGCGGTCATGGCGGGGTCGTACTGGCCCACGAGCTGCGCGGACATCGCGCGCAGCACGCGCGGGTCGGCGTTGACGGGCCCGGGCCCCATGAGCAGGCGGGGCGGCGGCGCGACCGGGGCGCCCACGGACGTGCGACGGATCACCTGTTCCACGTGGACCATCGTATGCAACGATCGTTCCAGGACACCAGCCTGCGAGGAGGACCCGTGAGCGTGGCGGAGCGGCGACCGGCCGGAGCCGGGGGCGCGGGCACCGGCGGCGCCTGGCGGGTGCCGGGCGGGGACGGCG
The DNA here is from genome assembly GCF_009906395.1 of Kineococcus indalonis. Classification (GTDB taxonomy): domain Bacteria; phylum Actinomycetota; class Actinomycetes; order Actinomycetales; family Kineococcaceae; genus Kineococcus; species Kineococcus indalonis. The sequence continues at coordinate 16,174 of NZ_JAAALM010000006.1, read as the reverse complement.
GGGCGCTGCCGGCCGGCTCCGGCACCGGCCCGCTGCGCGGGGTGCGCGTGGCGGTGAAGGACAACGTCGCCGTCGCCGGGCAGCGGGTGGGCGCCGGGGTGCCCGCGTGGCTGGCCGGCGCCCCCGTGGAGGCGGCCAGCGCCCCGGTGCTGCAGGCGCTGCTGGACGCGGGCGCGCACGTGCGCGGCATCGCGCACACCGACGAGCTGGCCTTCTCCCTCACGGGCGTCAACGCCCACCACGGCACCCCGCCCAACCCCGCCGCGCCCGGCCGCGTGCCGGGCGGGTCCACCTCCGGGCCGGCCAGCGCCGTGGCCGCCGGGGAGGCGGACCTGGGGCTGGGCACGGACACCGCGGGGTCGCTGCGGGTGCCCGGCTCGTTCTGCGGCCTGCACGCCTGGCGCCCCACCCACGGCGTCGTGCCGCTGGCCGGGGTGCTGCCGCTGGCGCCCTCGTTCGACACCGCCGGCCTGCTGGCCCGCGACGCCGCGCTGCTGGCCCGGGCCGCCGGGGTGCTGCTGCCGCCGGCTGCGCAGCAGCGGCCGGCGGCGCTGCTGCGCAGCCGGCGCCTGCTGGGGCTGGCCGAGCCGGCCACGGCCCGGGCGGTGCGGGGGGCGCTCGACGCGCTGGCGGCGCGGCTGGACGTGCCGGTGCGCGACCTGGAGGACGGCCCCGCCGGCGGGGCCACCGCCGACTTCACCGCCGGGGAGGTGGAGGCGTGGACGACGGCGTTCCGCACCGTGCAGGCCGCCGAGGCGTGGGAGCGGCACGGCGGTTTCGTGCAGGCGCACCCCGGGGCGCTGTCGGCGCCGGTGGAAGCGCGCTTCCGCGCCGGGCGCGACGTGAGCGGCGCGCAGCTGGCGGCGGCGCGCGCGGTGGTGGCGCGCACCCGCGCCCGCCTGGACGCGGTGCTGGGGGGCGGGTGGCTGTGCCTGCCGAGCACCGCCACCCCCGCGCCGCCCGCGGGTTCCACGGCCGAGGGCTTCGAGGCCGCGCGCGCGGGCACGCTGCGCCTGAGCACCCTGGCCTCCCAGGCGGGGGTGCCCGCGCTGGGGCTGCCGGGGGCCCGCGCCGAGGGCCTGCCGGTGGGCCTGTGCGTGCTGGCCCCGCGCGGGCAGGACCGCTCGCTGCTGGGGCTGCTGGGCGAGGGGGCGCCGCCGGGGGGCTGAGGTCCCCCGCGGCGGCGCGCGCTCAGTTCTGCGCGGCGGGCTCCAGCTCGCCGGTGCCCGAGCGCGGGGCGCCGATGCGCGCGACCGGCACCGCGTCCGGCACCGCGTCCGGCACCGCGTCCGGGTCGGGCACGACCACGAGGCGCCAGTCGCGCGAGGTGCCCGAGACGAGCTCGGCGGTGGTCTGCCCGCCGCTGGTGCGCACCTCGAACACGGCCGGTTCCGCGCCGCCGGGCGCGGGCACGCTCACGCGGCGCACGTCGCCGTCGGAGGGCGCGAACACCCGCAGCTCCACCCCGTCGTTCCAGGCGTACTCGGGGCCGTCGTCGTGGGCGCCGACCGGCACGACGGCACCGGGGCGCGCCAGCAGCGGCACCTCGTCGACGGGCACCGTGCGCCGCACCCAGCGGCCGCCGCGGACCCGCCGGCCGGTGGCGAACTCCGTCCACTGCCCCTCGGGCAGGTAGTAGCTCACCTCGCCGTCGGCGGCGAACACCGGTGCCACGAGCAGGTCGGGGCCGAGCAGGTACTGCCGGTCGCACACGACGGCGGCGGGGTCGTCTGGGAACTCCAGCACCATCGGGCGCATGACCGGCACGCCGGTGGTGGCGGCCTCCTCGGCCGCGGCGAGCAGGTACGGCACCAGCCGCATCTTCTGCCGGGTGAAGGTGCGCACGACGTCCACGGACTCCTCGTCGACCAGCCACGGCACCCGGTAGGAGCCGGAGCCGTGCAGCCGCGAGTGCGAGGACAGCAGCCCGAACGCGGCCCAGCGCTTGAACACGTCCGGGTCGGGCGAGCCCTCGAAACCGCCGATGTCGTGGCTCCAGTGCGCGAACCCGGACAGCGCCAGCGACAGCCCGCCGCGCAGCGACTCGGCCATGGCCGGGAACGTGGACTCGCAGTCGCCGCCCCAGTGCACGGGGAACTGCTGCCCGCCGGCGGTGGCGGCGCGGGCGAAGACGACGGCCTCGCCCTCGCCGCGGCGGCGGCGCAGCACCTCGAAGACCGCGGCGTTGTAGAGCTGGGCGTACTGGTTGTGCATGAACTCCGGGTCGGAGCCGTCGTGCCAGACGACGTCGGTGGGGATGCGCTCGCCGAAGTCGGTCTTGAAGGCGTCCACGCCCGCGTCGAGCAGCGCCTCCAGCTTCGACTGGAACCAGGCGGTGGCGGCGGGGCTGGTGAAGTCCACCAGCGCCATCCCGGCCTGCCACATGTCCCACTGCCACACGCCGCCGTCGGGCCGGCGCACCAGGTGCCCCAGGCGCGCGCCCTCGTCGAACAGGTGCGAGCGCTGGGCGACGTAGGGGTTGATCCACAGGCTGGTGCGCAGGCCGCGCTCCTTCAGCCGGGCGAGCATCCCCTCGGGGTCGGGGAACGTGGCGGGGTCCCACACGAAGTCGCACCAGTGGTAGGCGCGCATCCAGAAGCAGTCGAAGTGGAACACCGACAGCGGGATGTCCCGCTCGGCCATGCCCTGCACGAAGGAGGTGACGGTGGCCTCGTCGTAGTCGGTGGTGAACGAGGTCGACAACCACAGGCCCAGCGACCACGCCGGCACGCGGGGGGCGCGGCCGGTGAGGGCGGTGTAGCGGCGCAGCACGTCCTTGGGGCTGGGGCCGTGGATGACGTAGTACGTCAGCTCCTGGCCCTCGACGGAGAACTGGTTGCGCGAGACGGCCTCGGAACCCATCTCGAAGGAGACCAGACCGGGGTGGTCGACGAAGACGCCGTAGCCGGCGTCGGTGAGGTAGAAGGGGACGTTCTTGTAGGCCTGCTCGCTGCTGGTGCCGCCGTCGGCGTTCCACACGTCGACCGACTGGCCGTTCTTGACGAAAGCCCCGAACCGCTCCCCCAGCCCGAAGGAGTGCTCCCCGACGGCCTGCTCGAGCTGCTCGTGCACGAAGGTGCGGCCCTGCTCGTCGGTGACGACGCCGAGGCTGCGGTCCGCGGAGCCGGTCAGGCGGCGCCCGCCGGCGAGGAAGTCCAGCGCCCAGGAGCCGTCGCGGCGCACGCGGGCGGTGAGGCCGCCGGAGGTCAGGCGGGCCTCGTGCTCGTCGACGGCGGTGACGACGTCGGTGGGTTCGTGCTGCAGGGCGAAGCGCGGGCCGCGCTCGACGCCGCCGCGGAAGTGCTCGACCGTCACGCCGATGACGTCGGGCGCCGGCGAGGTGAGCGTGACGGTGATGAGGGCCTGGTTCAGGGTGTCGCCGCGCCCGTCGCCGGGGCGGGTGCGCGCGAACACGCGCAGCGCGTCGCCGAGGTCCTCCACGTCGTCGACGGCGCGCGCCCGCAGGGCCTGCAGCCCGGGACGCAGCAGCCAGTACCCGTCGGTGAACTTCACGGGGTCTCCTCCACGGGGTCGGGGTGGTCGCGCAGCGGTTCCGGGCTCGTGCAGCGGTTCCCGGGTCGGGGACGACCGGGTTCCCGGGCCGTGCCCGCCGTCGCCGGGAGGGTTCCCCCGTCCCGGGCCGACCGCAGTGTCGAAGCGCTTCAACAAACGTAGTCACCCGGACCCCCCGTGTCCAGGCCCGGGCGGGGCGCGCACCGCGCGGGGTACCGTTCCCGCACCGCGCGCCCGCGCGCCGCCGGACCGAGGAGTTCTCGTGACCACCATCATGGACGTCGCCGCGGCGGCGGGCGTGTCCGCCAGCACCGTCTCGTACGTCCTCAGCGGCAAGCGGACCATCTCGCCCGCCACCCGCTCGCGCGTGGAGCGCGCCATCGAGCAGCTGGGGTACCGCCCGCACGCGGGTGCGCGAGCGCTGGCCTCCAACCGCACGGACGTCCTGGGCCTGGTGGTCCCGCTGCGCGAGGACGTCAACGTCAACGTGATGATGCAGTTCGTGCGCTCGGTCACCACGACCGCGCGCCGGCACGAGCTGGACGTGCTGCTGCTGACGCAGGAGGAGGACGCCGGGCTGCACCGGGTGAGCAACGGCTCGCTCGTCGACGGCCTCGTCGTCATGGACATCACCGCCGACGACCCGCGCGTGGAGGTGCTGACCTCCCTGGAGCGCCCCACCGTCCTGATCGGCGTGCCGCGCGACCCGCGGGGCCTGAGCTGCGTGGACTTCGACTTCGCCGGGGCCGCGCGTGCGGCGGTGGGGCACCTGGCGGGGCTGGGGCACCGGCGGGTCGCGGTGCTGGCCTCCCCCGCGCGCTCGCTGGACCGGCACGCCGGGTACGCCGAGCGGGTCCGCGACGGTTTCCGCGAGGCCGTCCGGGGCGCCGGGGCCCAGGGGGTCCACGTGCCGTGCGAGCCGGGCGTGGAGGGCGTGCGCGCCGCGCTGGCGGCCGTGCGCGAGCAGCTGCCCGGCACCACCGGCCTGGTGGTGCACAACGAGGCCGCGCTGCCCGCGCTGCTGGCGGTGCTGGCCGAGGAGGGCCTGGACGTGCCCGGCGACGTCTCGGTGGTCACCATCGCCGCCAGCGCCGGTGGCCACCTGCCGCGGGCGCTGACCTCGCTGGACATCCCGGCCCTGGACATCGGCCGCATCGCGGTGGAGATGCTCGTGGCCCGCATCGGCGGCGACCGCACCTGCGAGACGCGCCTGCTGGCCGCGGTGCTGGCCGACGCCGGCAGCACCGCCGCACCGGGGGCGGGCGTGCGGGCGCCCCGCGGCCGGGGCCGCGGGGCGCGTCGCGCGAGCGCCTGAGCCGCTCCGGCGGCCGGGCGCTCAGCCCTTCACGGCGCCGATCATCACGCCGGAGCTGAAGTGCTTCTGCACGAAGGGGTAGACCAGCAGCACCGGCACGATGGCGATGACGGCCACGGCCATCTGCACCGCCAGCGAGGCCACCTGCCCGGAGCCGACGTCGACGGCGCCGGGCACGTCCACCCCCTGCAGCACGAACGAGCGCAGCACCACCTGCAGCGGCTGCTTGGTCGCGTCGTTGATGTACAGGGTCGCCTGGAAGAAGGAGTTCCAGTACCCCACCGCGTAGAAGAGCGCGATGACGGCGGTGACGGCCTTGGACATCGGCAGCACGATCTGCGCCAGGATCCGCCAGTCGCCGGCGCCGTCGATGCGGGCGGAGTCGATGAGGGAGGCGTCGATGCCGGTGAAGAAGCCGCGCAGCAGCAGGACGTTGAACGCCGAGACGGCCGTGGGCAGGATCAGCGACCAGTAGCTGTCGATCAGGCCCAGGTTGCTCACCAGCAGGTAGGTCGGGATCATCCCGGCCCCGAAGAACATGGTGATCAGCAGGGTGAACAGGACCACCCGGTGCCCGTAGGAGCCGGGCCGGGAGAGCCCGTAGGCGCCCAGCACCGAGACCACCATGCTCACGGCGGTTCCCACCGCGGTGATGCCCACGCTGACCAGCACCGCGCGGGTGACGACACCGCCGCTGAGGACCTGCCGGTAGGCCTCCAGCGTCAGCTCCCCGGGCACCAGCACCAGGCCACCGGCCTCGGTGATGGTGGCCTGGGTGGACAGGCTGGTCAGCAGCACCGTGTACAGCGGAACGACCACGGCCGCGCAGATCAGCACCAGCGCCAGGCCCTTGAGGCCCTTGCCGGCCGCGGTGGGCTCCTCGTCCCACACGGGACGGGCCGAGCTGCGCACGCGCAGCCGCTCCTCGGGCACCGGTCCGAGGCCGTTGACGTCCTGCGGGGCGTTCTGGTTCGTGACGCTCATCGCTTCGAGTACACCCCCTGCTCGCCGAACACGTGCGCGACCTTGTTGGCGGCCAGCACCAGGACCAGGCTGACCACGCCCTTGACCAGACCGGCGGCCGCCGCGTAGCTCCAGTCGCCGTTGCGCACGCCGCGGTAGTAGACGAACGTGTCCAGGACCTCGGCCACGCCCTGCCCCACCGCGTCGCGCTGCAGGATGAGCTGCTCGAAGCCGACGGTGAGCGCGTCGCCCAGGCGCAGGATGAGCAGCAGCACGATGACGGGCTTCAGCGCCGGCAGCGTGATGTGCCACATGCGCCGCCAGCGGTTCGCGCCGTCCATGGCCGCGGCCTCGTACAGCGAGGGGTCGACCGCCGCCAGCGCCGCGAGGAACACGATGATCCCCCACCCGGCGTCCTTCCACACCGCCTGGGAGGTGATGAGGAAGAGGAACGTGTCGGGGTTGGTGACGATCTCGACGCCGGAGAAGCCCGCGGCCTCCAGCAGCCGGTTCAGCAGCCCGGCGCCGCCCAGGATCTGCTGGAAGATCGACACGACCAGCACCCAGGAGAAGAAGTGCGGCAGGTAGACGATCGACTGCACGGTCACGCGCACCCGGGAGCTGAGCACGCTGTTGAGCAGCAGCGCCAGCGCGATGGGGATCGGGAAGAAGAAGACGAGCTGGAACAGCGTGATGACGAGGGTGTTGCGCACCGCCGCCCAGAACGCGGGGTCGGTGAAGACGCGCTCGAAGTTGTACCAGCCGACGAACGGGCTGGCGCGGATGCCGGTGAAGGGCGAGTAGTCCTGCCAGGCGATGACGTTGCCGGCGATGGGGACGTACGCGAACACCAGCAGCAGCACCACCATCGGCAGGCACATGAGCAGCAGGCTGCGGTCGCGCCGCAGCCGTGCCAGGTGCCCCGTCCGCGTCTTGGGCGCGCGACGCGCCCGGGGCGGGCGGGCCTGCTCGGCCCGCTCGCCCGGGCGCTCCACCCGGGTGCCGGAGGCCACGGTCAGCTCGCCGCCTCGTCACCGGTGAGGAACTTCTCGCGGTAGGCGCGCAGCTCGTCGCCGCCGCTGCTGCGCCAGTTCTTCACCGCGGCGTCCAACTCGGAGACGTCGCTGCGGCCGCGGATGATGTCCTTGGCCAAGTCGTCGAACGGCTTGCCCAGGGAGCTGAACTGGCTGGGGTCCTGGATCTGCTGGCCGTAGAAGACCGGCTCGACCACGTGCGGGGCCTGCCGGGCCATCCAGTCGCAGAAGTCGCGCACGTACTGCGGGAACTGCACCTTGGCGTTGACGATGGGCGGGCTGACGAGGAAGCCGTAGGTGGAGGTGACCTCGGTGCTGCCGCGCTCGTTGAGCGCCGGCGCGCCGGCGGCGTCGCGCTCGAAGGTGACGCCCTCGACGCCGTAGTTGACGAGCTGGAACTCCTCCGAGCCGAACGGGGAGGCGATGTAGTTCGCGATCGCGAGCATCTCCTCGACCGCCGCGGCGTCGTCGGTCTTCTTGAGGAAGCTGAAGATGTTGACCGGCGCGCCCTTGTACAGGGTCGGCGCCCCGCCGTCGGGGGCGAACCAGTCCATCGGCTGCTGGTCGAACGAGGGGTTGGAGGGCAGGACCCGGGTGAGGGCCTCGTGCCAGCCGCCGAGGCCGTCGGCGGAGATGACGGTCTGCCCGGCCTCGAAGCGGTCCTTGGCCTGCTGGGTGTTGCCGGCCACCGCGTCGGGGTGCACGGCGCCGGAGGCGAAGAGCTCGCGCATGAACTCGATGGCCTCGCGGTAGCGGGGGCTCTCGAACCGGCTGATGAGGTTGCCGTCCTGCATCATCCAGTCGGTGCAGCCGAAGAGCAGCTGCGCGCCGTCCCAGATGTCCTCGCAGCCCCAGCGGCGGGCGGCGGGGTCGGTGGCGTCCTTGGCCACCTGCAGCAGCTCGTCGGCGCTGGTGGGCGCGGCCAGGCCGAGCTGGCCGAAGATGTCGCGGCGGTAGAAGAGCGCGTTGCCGATCAGCTCACCGGGGTAGGGCAGGCCGTAGATGCGCCCGTTGAAGGTGCAGTACTTCCACGCGTCGGTGGGCAGGTTCGCCAGGTTGGGGTACTTCAGCACCTCGTCGCCGGCGATGAAGTCGGTGAGGTCGGTGAACAGCGCCGAGACGCCCTGCTGGAAGCGCGGGGGGATGTTCCAGGTGGGGATGACGACCCAGTCCGGGACGTCCTTGGGCGAGGCGAGGACCGCCTGGAGCTTGTCGGCGTACGTGTTGCCGTCGGCGATCTGGAAGTCCAGCGTGGCGCCCAGGGCCTCGTTGACCGCCTGGAAGTAGGCGTTGTCCTCGGCGCCGGGCGGGGTGGTCCACCACGCCGGGCTCATCACCGTGTAGGTGCCGCCCTTGCCGGGCACGCCGTCCACGGCCTTGACCAGCGCGGCGGGCAGCGTGGTGTAGCCGGGGGTGGAGCCGTCGACGCCGGGGATGTCCGGTTCGGCCAGCGTCAGCGGCTGGTGGGTCGGCATGATCGCGGCGAACTCCGCCTCGGTCAGCGGGCCGTCGTCCTGCTGGGCCCCGGCCTCGCGCGAGGTGCACGCCGCCAGCCCGCCGGGCAGCGCGGCCAGCGCGGCGCCGGCGACGGCGGTGCCCAGCAGGGAACGCCGGGCCGGGCCGCCGCGGTGCTCGCGGTCCGGCGCGGGGGCCGGTCGGGTGTGCTGCTCCATCGTGTCCACACTCCTTCATGTCGGACGTCGATCAGCGCGGGCGCGGTGCCGCGTCCTCGCGACGGGGGCCTCGTTGCCGGTCGAAGCGCTTCGATCGTTGGCCACCGTACGGCGGTCACCGCCGGTTGACAAGGAGTCCCGGCGAGTCCGGCACCGGCGGAGTGCATCCCCCCCGTTTCGCCGTGCGCTCCCGGAGACCTCCCGGGAACCCGGGGGCGCGCCGGGTGGTGGCGATCCCCCGCCCGCAGCCGCTAGCGTGCAAGCGCTTCGACGTGAAGGGACCGACGATGACCCTGCCGTTCCGCGACCCCCGCCTGCCCGTGCGCCAGCGCGTGGACGACCTGCTGGCCCGCCTCGCCCCCGAGGAGCGCCTGGCGCTGCTGCACCAGCACGCCCCCGCCGTGCCCCGCCTGGGGCTGGCGGCCTTCCGCACCGGCACCGAGGCCGCGCACGGCGTGGCGTGGCTGGGCCCGGCCACGGTGTTCCCCCAGCCGGTGGGCCTGGCCGCCAGCTGGGACCCGGACCTGCTGCGCCGCGTGGGCCGCGCCGTGGGCCGGGAGGTGCGCGCCAAGCACCTCGCCGACCCCGCGGTCAGCCTGAACGTGTGGGCGCCCGTGGTGAACCCGCTGCGCCACCCGCTGTGGGGGCGCAACGAGGAGGGCTTCAGCGAGGACCCGCACCTGACCGCGGAGCTGGCGACCGGCTACTGCGCCGGGCTGCGCGGGGACCACCCGCGCGTGTGGCAGACCGTCCCCACCCTCAAGCACTTCCTCGCCTACGGCAACGAGTCCTGGCGGGCCACCTCCTCCTCGCAGCTGCGCGAGCGCGTCCTGCACGAGCACGAGCTGCCCGCCTTCCGCGGGCCGGTGCAGGCCGGCGTGGCCGGCGCGGCGATGCTGGCGTACAACCTCGTCGACGGCGTGCCCGCGCACGTCAGCCCGCTGGTGCGCGAGCACCTGCGCGCCTGGGCCGACGACCCCGACGCCCTTGCGGTCGTCACCGACGCCGGGGCGCCGGGCAACCTCGTGCGCGCCGAGCGGTGGGCGCCGGACCTCGCCGCCGCCGACGCCGCCGCCCTGCTGGCCGGGGTGGACTGCTTCACCGACGACGGCGACGACCCCGGCCCGACGCTGCGGGCGCTGCGCACCGCGCTGGAGCGGGGCCTGATCGCCCAGGAGGACGTGGACGCCGCCGCCCGGCGCCTGCTGACGCTGCGGGTGCGCACCGGCGAGCTCGACGACCCGGGGGCGCTCCCGGACGGCGAGGAGCCGGCGTGCGCGGACGTGCGCGCCGAGGACGTCGGCCGCCCCGAGCACGTGGCGCTGGCCCGCGAGGCCGCAGCGGCCGGCGCGGTGCTGCTGCGCAACCGCGGCGGCCTGCTGCCCCTGCCGCGCACCGGCACCGTCGCCGTCGTCGGGCCGCTGGCCGACGCGGTGCTCACCGACTGGTACAGCGGCACCCCCACCGCCAGCACCTCCCTGGTGGCCGCGCTGCGCGGGCGCCTCGGCGCGGAGGCGGTGCGCACCGCCGACGGCAGCGACCTGGTCAGCCTGCGGCACACCGCCTCCGACCGCTTCGTCACCGCCGCCGGCGACGGGGCCCTGCTCGCCGCGGCCGGGGCCGCCGGCGAGGACGCGCGCTTCGAGGTGACGCAGTGGGCCGACGGCGTGATGACGCTGCGGCACGCGGCCACCGGCCGGCTGGTCACCCGCGGGGAGGGCGCCCTGGCCGCCACCGCCGATCGGGTCGGGGGCTGGGTGGTGCAGGAGACGTTCCGCGTGCACGCCGAGGGCGGCACCTGCGCGCTGCTGCACCTGGGCACCGGGCGCTGGGTGGCCGTCGACCCGACCACCGGCGCGCTGGTGCCCGAGGCCGCCGAGCGCGCGGGCGCCGCGCGGTTCGTGCTGCGCACCCACCGCGCCGGCACCGCCGCCGCCGTGCAGGCCGCCGCCGGCGCCGACCACGTCCTCGTCGTGGTCGGCAACGACCCGCACGTGGCCGGGCGCGAGACCGAGGACCGCGCGACGCTGGCGCTGCCGCACGCGAGCGCGGAGCTGGTGCGGGCGGTGCGCGAGGTCGCCCCGCACGCCGTGCTCGTGCTGGTCTCCTCCTACCCGTACGCCCTGGGCGGCCTGCTCGACGGGCTCGGCGCGGTGCTGTGGTCCTCCCACGCCGGCCAGCAGCTCGGCGAGGGGCTGGCCGACGTGCTGCTGGGCGAGGTCGAGCCCTCCGGCCGGTTGCCGCAGACGTGGTTCCGCGACGACGCCGACCTGCCGGACCTGCTCGACCACGACGCCCTCACCGCCCGCTCCGGGTACGCCTGGGCCGAGCGCGGCGTGCAGTTCCCCCTCGGCCACGGCCTGGGCTACGGCGGGGTGACCTACCGCTCGGTGCGCACCTCCGCGCCCGCCGCGGCGGCCGGGGAGGAGGTGCTGGTGCAGGTGGAGCTGGAGGGCGAGGGCGAGCGGGCCGTCGCCGAGCTGGTGCAGGTGTACGCCACCGCCCCGGGCCTGGCGGTGCCGTTCCCGCGCCGGCGCCTGGTGGCGCACCGGCGGGTGCGCGTGGAACCCGGCACCCGCGCGCGCGTGGAGCTGCGGGTGCCCGTGGAGCGCCTGGCGGTGCGCGACGTCGCCCGCGGCGAGACCCGCGCGCTGCCCGGCACCTACCACCTGCTGGTGGGTTCCTCGGCGGAGGACGTGCGCGCCGAGGTGGCCCTGACGGTGACCGGCGAGGCCCCCGCGCCGCGCGAGCTGCTGCGCGCCGGCGCGTTCGACGCCTGCGACGGCGTGGAGCTGGTGCCGCGCGAGGGCCCGGGCACCACCGCGCGCACCACCGCGCGCACCGCGGTGCGCGCCGCGCTGCCCGGCGGCGGCGCGTGGCTGGAGTTCACCGGGTGCGCCGCGGCCGGCGTGGTGGCGCTGCGCTGCTGCGCGCGCGGCGCGCGCGCCGGGGAGGAGCTGGTGGTGCGGGTGCGCGGGACCTCGGGGGCGTGGCTGCCCGCCGGGCGCGCGCCGCTGCCCGCCGGCGCCTGGGGCGAGGTGGACGTGCCGCTGCACCTGCCCGCGGGCGAGCGCTGCGACCTGCGCCTGGTGCTGCCGGGCGGGACGCTGCTGGACGAGCTCGACCTGGTGCGCGCCGACGCCGGGTGAGCGCCGGTGCGCTCAGCGGGCGGCGACCTCCCGGGCGTGCTGGTGCTCCAGCTCCTCGGCGAAGCGGTGCCGGCGCGCGCGGAACACGGCCGCGCCGGCCAGCGCGGTGACCAGCAGGAACAGCTCGGGGAAGAAGCGCAGGAACCACGGGCCGCCCTCGGGGGCGTACACCTCCGCGCGCGGCCAGGCCATGTTGACGACCATCAGCGCCCCGAACACCACGGCCACCACGTTGACCGGCCAGCCCCAGCGGCCCAGGCTGAAGCCGACCCGCGGCTGCGGACCGGCGCCGGCCAGCGGGTGGCGCCGGTCGCGGGAGCGGCGCACCAGCGCCGGGACGGTGACCAGCAGGTAGGCGAGGTAGACGACCACCACCGACACGCTGGTCACGGCCGTGAACACCCCTGCGCGGCCCAGGTTGACCAGCAGCACCAGCACGGCCGCCACGCCCACCACGACGGCGGCGCGGACCGGGGTCCCGGTGCGCGGGTGCACGTGCGCCAGGCGCTCGGAGAACGGCAGCGCGCCGTCGCGGGCCATGCTGAACGCCACCCGCGACGCCGAGGTCTGGATGGCCAGCAGCGCCGCCACGATCGCGATCGCCACGACGACGAGCAGCGCGGTGCCCAGCGTGCTGCCCAGCCGGCTGGTCACGACGTGGGAGATCCCGGCCGAGGCGAGGCGGCCGTCGGTGAGGCTGGGGGCGGCCACCAGCGCGGCCACCAGCAGCAGCGCCCCGCCGACCGCCGAGGCGGTGACCGCCTGCAGGATCGCCCGCGGCGTGGTGCGGCGGGGGTTCTTCGTCTCCTCCGACAGCTCGGCGGCGCTGTCGAACCCGTACATGACGTAGGCGGCCATGAGCGAGGACGCCAGGAACGGCCACACGTAGCTGCCCGAGCCCTCCGTGCCGCCGGTGTCCAGCAGGACCTCCGGGCCGCGCTCGGCGTGGGCCAGGAGCAGCGCGACGAGCAGGACCACCCCGACGACCTCGCACGTGATGCCCACGACGTTCACCGCCGACATCACCTTCACGCCGAGCGAGCCGACGACCGTGGCCAGGGCGATGAGCACCACCCCCAGGACGATGGCGTTGGTGGCGCCCGTGCGGGTGTCCAGCGCCGGGTCCCCGCCGACGACCTGGAAACCGCTCCAGACCTCCGGCAGGACGCTCTGCGCGGCGACCGCGATGGCGGCGACGCTGACGACGTAGCCCAGCAGCATCCACCAGCCGGCGAACCAGCCGGCCGTCGTGCCCGCCAGGCGGCGCGACCACTGGAAGATGCAGCCGGCCACGGGGGTGTGCCCGGCGAGTTCCGCGAACACCAGCGCGACGCACAACTGCCCGGCGATGACCAGGGGCCAGGTCCAGAAGAACGCCGGTCCGCCGAAGGAGTACCCGAAGGAGAACAGCTGGAAGACCGTGGTGAGGATCGAGACGAAGGAGAACCCGGCCGCGAACGCCCCCACCGCGCCCACGTCGCGGCGCAGACCGCGCCGCCCGCCGGGTCCTGGTCGGTCGTCGCGCTCCGGCGCGCCGGCCCGGCGCCGCTCGGTGGTCATCGGCTGGTCCCCTCGTGCCGCGAGCCGTTCGGGCGGCCCTGCTGCACCCCGGGACGCGTGGCCCCACCGGGGAGCGGCCGCCGCGGCGGCTCCTCCCCTCCCCCAGTACAACGCACACCGGCGCGGCGCGCACACCGGCGCGGTGCGCGCACCGGCGCCGCGCGCGGCGGGCGCGGCGCCGGTGCGGCCGGCTCAGACCAGCCGGCCGGCCTCGGTGAGCGTGCGGCGCAGCACGTCCTCCATCTCGTCGAACTCCGCCTGCCCGCAGGTCAGCGCCGGCGCGACCTGGACGACGGGTTCGCCGCGGTCGTCGGGGCGGGCGTACAGGCCGTTGGCGAACAGCGCCGAGGGCAGGAACTGCTTGACGAGCGTCTCGCGCTCGGCCGGCCCGAACGTCTCCTTCGTCGCCTTGTCCTTGACGAGCTCGACCGCCCAGAAGTACCCGTCGCCGCGCACGTCGCCGACGATGTCGAGGTCGAGCAGCTTGCGCAGGGTGTTCCCCAGCGCCTCCTCGTTGTCCAGGACGTGCTGGTTCAGGCCCTCGCGCTCGAAGATGTCCAGGTTCGCCAGGGACACCGCCGCGGAGACCGGGTGACCGGCGAAGGTGTAGCCGTGCGGGAAGAAGGTCTTGCCCTCCAGGAACGGCTCCATGAGGCGGTCGGTGGCGATCATCGCCCCGATGGGCCCGTAGCCGGAGCTCATGCCCTTGGCGCAGGTGATGATGTCGGGCTGGTAGCCGAACTTCTCGCAGGCGAACATCGTGCCGTGGCGGCCGAAGGCGCAGATCACCTCGTCGGAGACCAGCAGCACGTCGTGGCGGTCGCAGATCTCGCGCACGCGCTGGAAGTACCCCGGCGGCGGGGTGAAGCAGCCGCCGGAGTTCTGCACCGGCTCCAGCACGACGGCCGCCACCGTCTCGGGCCCCTCGAAGAGGATGGCCTCCTCGATGCGGTCGGCGGCCCAGCGGCCGAACTCCACGGGGTCGGTGGGCGCGCCCATCCGCTCGGCGCGGTAGATGTTGGTGTTCGGCACGCGGAAACCGCCGGGCGTGAGCGGCTCGAACGCCTGCTTCATCGCGGGCAGGCCGGTGATCGCCAGCGCCCCCTGCGGCGTGCCGTGGTAGGCGGTCGCGCGGGAGATGACCTTGTGCTTCATCGGCTTGCCGGTGAGCTTGAAGAACTGCTTGGCCAGCTTCCAGGCGCTCTCGACGGCCTCGCCGCCGCCGGTGGTGAAGAACACCCGGTTCAGCTCGCCGGGCGCGTAGGAGGCCAGGCGCTCGGCCAGCCGGATCGCCGGCTCGGTGGCGTAGCCCCACACGGGGAAGTACGCCAGCTGCTCGGCCTGCTGCGCCATGACCTCGGCGAGCTCGGCGCGGCCGTGGCCGGCCTGCACGACGAACAGCCCCGACAGCCCGTCGAGGACCTCGCGGCCGGTGGAGTCCCACAGGCGCGCGCCCCGGCCCTTGACGATGACGGGCGCGGGGCGCTCCTGGTAGGCGCCCATGCGCGAGAAGTGCATCCACAGGTGGTCGCGCGCGGCGCCGGCCAGGTCGCCCGGGGCGGCCCCCCGCGCGCTCGCGGCCTGCTCGGTGACGGTCATCGCCGGTCCCCCTGTCGTCGGATGCGCGGACGTGCCCAGCCTGGCCCCGCGGCGCGCCCGGGCCAAGCGACGGAACGTCGGCGCTTCGGCCGCACGGCCGACGCCGCGTCGGTCCAGCGCCGGGACGCGCGGCTACCCTGCCGGGGGTGGAGCCGACCGTCGCCGACGTCCTGGCGCTGCCCGTGCTGGCGGCGGGCTCGCCGCGCGTGCTGGTGGGCGGGGCGGGCCTGGCCGCGCCGGTGCGCTGGGTGCACGTCAGCGAGCAGTTCGAGGTGGCCGGCACCCTGGGCGGCGGGGAGCTGCTGCTGTCCACGGGCATGGGGCTGCTGGACGCGCGCTTCGACGCCGCCCGCTACCTGAGCACGCTCACCGGCGCCGGCGCGGTCGGCCTGGTGGTCGAGCTGGGCCAGCACGTGCGCGCGCTGCCGCGCGAGCTGGTGCGCGCCGCGGCCGCGGCGGGCTTCCCGCTGGTGGAGCTGCACGCCAGCGTGCGGTTCGTGGAGGTCACCGAGCAGGTGCACGCGCGCATCCTCAACGAGCAGTACGAGCGCCTGCGCTTCTCCGAGCGCGTGCACCGCGAGTTCGCCCCGCTGGGCGCCGGCGGCGCCGGCGTGGAGGAGGTGGTGCGGCGCGCCGCCGCCCTGACCGGGCGGGTGGTGGTGCTGGAGGACCTGGCGCACCGCGCGGTGGCGTTCGCCGGCGGCGGCGCCGCGGAGGTCCTGCTGGACTGGACGGCGCGCTCGCGGGCGGCGCCGACGGTCACCGGCCCGGCCGCCCCGGGCCCCTCGGCCGCCGGGCCGGAGGGCTGGCTGACCGCGCCCGTGGGCCCGGTGGGCCGGCGCTGGGGGCGGCTGGTGCTGCCCGCGCCCGGCGGGGACGGCGAGCGGTGCGCGCTGGTGCTGGAGCGCGCCGCGGAGACCCTGACGGTGGTGCAGCTGCTCGAGCGCGACGCCGCCGGCCACGCCGCGCCGGGCCCGGCGGTGGCGCGCCGGGCGCACGACGACCTGCTGCGCGACCTGCTGCGCGGGCGGCGCGGGGACGAGGCGGAGCTGCGCGCGCGGGCCCGCGCGCTCGGGCTGGCGCTGCGCGGGGCGTTCGCGCCGCTGGCGGTGCACGTGCCGGAGGGCGCCGAGGCCGAGGTCGCCGCCGCCGCCCCGCGCGCCCTGCAGGCGGCCCGGCTGGAGGGCCTGGCCGGGGTGCTGCGCCCGCGGGTGGTGGGGGTGCTGGTCAGCGCCTCGCCCGCCGCCCTGGCCGGCGACGCGCTGGCGCGCCTGGGCCGGGCGCTGCCCGAGGGCGGCGCGGGCGGGGGGCTGACGCTGGGCACCGCGCCGGTGGCCGGCACGCTCGCGGCGGCCGGCGAGGGGCTGG
>NZ_JAAALM010000069.1 GCF_009906395.1 Kineococcus indalonis | reverse complement strand
CACCCGCCCCACCGCCCCTGCCCGGTGCGCCCCGTGCGGGAGGCTGGGCCCGTGAGAGCCGTCGTGCAGCGCGTCAGCCGGGCCCGGGTCAGCGTCGACGGCGAGGAGGTGGGGGCCCTGGACGGCCCCGGCCTGCTCGTCCTGCTCGGCGTCACGCACGGCGACGGCCCCGAGCAGGTCGAGCGCACCGCCCGCAAGGTCGCCGAGCTGCGGGTGCTGCGCGGGGAGCGCTCCGTGCTGGAGGCCGGCGCCGGCGTCCTGCTCGTCAGCCAGTTCACCCTCTACGGCGACACCCGCAAGGGCCGCCGGCCCACCTGGTCGGCCGCCGCCCCCGGCGAGGTCGCCGAGCCCCTCGTCGAGGCCGTCGCCGCGGCCCTGCGCGAGCGCGGGGTGCCCGTGGCCACCGGCCGCTTCGGCGCCGACATGGCCGTCGAGCTCGTCAACGACGGGCCGGTGACGCTGCTGCTGGAGGCGTGAGCCCCACCCGCGAGCTGTCCCGCACCACCAGCTCGCGCGCGGCCAGCTCCAGCGGCGCCGGCGCCCGCCCGGCCAGCAGGTCCAGCAGCAGCCGCGCCGTGGCGGCGCCGTCGGCCACCACGTCGCGGCGCAGCGCCGTGATCGACGGGTCCGCCAGGCGGCACAGGATCGAGTCCTCCCCGGCCACCACGGCCAGCTCGCCGGGCACCGCCACCCCCAGCCGGCGGCGCTCGGCGACCACCGTGGCCGCCATGACGTCGTTGTCGTAGACCACCGCCGTGGGCGGCTCCGGGCGCGCCAGCAGCGCCCGCGTGGCGTCCAGGCCGCCGCGGGCGGTGTAGTCGGCCACGACGACCTCCTGCGCGCCGCCCAGCGCTGCGGTCGTCACCTCCCGCCACGCCACGTCGCGGCGGCGGGTGTGCCGGAACTGCGAGGGGCCGCTGACGCGCGCCAGGCGCCGGTGGCCCTGCTCCAGCAGGTGCGCCACGACCTCCGCGAACGGCTCGCGCTCGTCCTCCACCGACACCGCCAGCGCCCCGCCGGGGGCCGAGGGCAGCACCTCGTCGGCGCCGCCGCGCACCACGCCGGGCACCCCCAGCTCGGCCACCAGCGCCAGGCGCGGGTCGTCCACGAGCAGGTCGGTGAGCACCACGCCGTCCACGCGCCGCTCGGCCCACCAGCGGCGCAGCACGCCCACGGCGGTGTCCACGTCCGGCACCACCGTCATCAGCAGCGACACCGACTCCGTGGCCAGCACGCCCTCCATGCCGGCCACCAGGCGCATGTAGTACGGCTCCTCGCCCAGCAGCTCCACGTCGCGCGCCACGGCCAGCCCCACGGCGTGCGCGCGGGCGTGCGAGAGGGAGCGCGCGGCCGCGCTGGGCCGCCAGCCCAGCTCGCGCGCGGCGGCCAGGACCCGCTCGCGGGTGGCCGCGGACACGCCCGGCAGGTCGTTCAGGGCGTAGGAGACCGACGCCTTGGACACCCCCGCCACCCGCGCGATGTCGCGGATCGTGGGGCGCGCCCCGCCCGGCGACGGTCGGCTCACGCTCACCCCCCGCTCCCTGCACGGCCGCCCGCGCGGTTGCCGGCGCCGTGCGCAGGATCATGCCGCACCGCGCGGCCGCGGGCGCGCGGCGCGACCGCCCCCCACGCCACGGTCAGCTCGCCCAGGCGCCAGCGCGCCGGGCCGTCGAGCACCGGCCAGTCCCGGCGCAGCGCCCGGCAGGTGGCCAGCCAGCGCTGCCGCGCCCCGAAGGTGCCCTCCGGGGCGGCCCGGGCCCAGGCGTCGTCGGCGGCGCGCAGCAGGTCGTGCACGCCCTCACCGGGCACGTTGCGGTGGATGAGGGCCTTGGGCAGCCGCTCGGCGACCGCGGACGGCTGCGGCAGCCCGCCCAGGCGCACCGAGAGCGTCAGCGACACCGGCCCGCCGGCCTCCAGGGCCACCCAGGTGCTGCGCCGGCCCAGCTCGTCGCAGGTGCCCTCCACGAGCAGCCCGCCGGGCGCCAGCCGCGAGCGCAGCAGCTCCCACGCGGCGGCCACCTCGCCCTCGTCGTACTGGCGCAGCACGTTGAAGGCGCGCACCAGCACCGGGTCCCCGCCGCCGGGCACGGCCAGCTCGAAGCCGCCCACGGCGAAGACCGGCGCGCCGGGCACCCCCGCCAGCGCCGCGCGCGCGGCGGCCACCCGCTCGGGGGAGACCTCCAGGCCCACCACGCGCACGTCCGGGCGCACCCGCCGCAGCCAGCGCTGCAGGTCCGTGACCGTCACCGGCCTGGCGCCGTAGCCGAGGTCGACGACCAGCGGGTCGGCCGCCGCGCGCAGCCGGCGCGCCTGCGTGCCGGCCAGCCAGCGCTCCACGCGCCGCAGCCGGTCGGGGCCGGTGGTGCCGCGCGTGACGGTCCCCACGGGACGTCCGGCCGCGCTGCGGGCAGACTGCTCGCCGGACCGCGCCGCGGCGCGGTCCCCGCTCGTGGGGGGCACCGTCCGACGGTAGCCACCCGTGGCGGGCGTGGTGCGGCGAGGACCGCGGTGGCGGTCGGGACGGGCGGTGGGTGCGTCGGTGGGCAGCTCCGAGGGCGCGGGCGTCGAGCGGGTGGCGATGGTGTCGGTGCACACCTCGCCCCTGGAGCAGCCGGGCACCGGCGACGCCGGCGGCATGAACGTGTACGTGCTGGAGCTGTCGCGCCAGCTGGCCGCGCGCGGCGTGGAGGTGGAGGTGTTCACCCGCCGCACCTCCTCCGAGCAGCCGCCGGTGGTGGCCGCCGGCGACGGGGTGACGGTGCGGCACGTGGCCGCGGGCCCCTACGAGGGGCTGGGCAAGGACGACCTGCCCGGGCAGCTGTGCGCGTTCACGGCCGGGATGCTGCGCACCGGCGCCCGGCACACCGAGGACCACTACGACGTGGTGCACTCGCACTACTGGCTGTCCGGGCAGGTGGGCTGGCTGGCCGCGGACCGCTGGGACGTGCCGCTGGTGCACTCCATGCACACCATGGCCAAGGTCAAGAACGCGCACCTGGCCGCCGGGGACGCGCCCGAGCCGCCCGGGCGGGTCATCGGCGAGGAGCAGGTCGTCGAGGCCGCCGACCGCCTCGTGGCCAACACCACCGCCGAGCGCGACGAGCTGGTGCAGCTGTACGGCGCGGACCCGGCCCGGGTGGCCGTGGTCCCGCCGGGGGTGGACCTGGCGACGTTCTCCCCGGACGGCGGGCGGGCCGCGGCGCGCGCCCGCCTGGGCCTGCCCGCCGACGCCGAGCTGCTGCTGTTCGTGGGGCGCCTGCAGCCGCTGAAGGCCCCCGACGTGCTCGTGGAGGCCGCCGCGCTGCTGCTGCGCGAGCGGCCCGAGCGCCGCTCGCGCCTGCGCGTGCTCGTCCTGGGCGGGCCCAGCGGCTCGGGCACCGCCCACCCGCACGCCCTGACCGACCTGGTGCGCGCGCGCGGCCTGCAGGACGTCGTGCAGGTGCGCCCGCCGGTGCCGCGCCCGGAGCTGGCCGAGCACTACCGCGCCGCCGACGTCGTCGCGGTGCCCTCGCACAACGAGTCCTTCGGGCTGGTGGCGCTGGAGGCGCAGGCGTGCGCGACCCCGGTGGCCGCGGCGGCGGTGGGGGGCCTGCGCACGGCGGTGGCCGACGGGGAGTCCGGGGTGCTGGTGGACTCGCACGACCCGCGCGCGTGGGCCGCGGCGCTGGGCGCGCTGCTGGACGACGCTCCGGGGCGCGAGGCGCTGGGGGCGCGCGCCGCCGAGCGGGCCCGCGCCTTCGGGTGGGCGCGGACCGCCGAGGCGACCCTGGAGGTCTACCGGGCCGCGCGCGCAGCGCGGGCGGCCGGGGGGCGCTGAGCGCCCCGCCCGGGAGCGCCCCGCCCGGGACCGCCCCGAGCGGGCGGGACCCGCTCGGTAGGGTGCGGCCATGAGCGATGCGGCGCACACCCTCGTCCTGTTGCGGCACGGCGAGAGCGAGTGGAACGCCAAGAACCTGTTCACCGGCTGGGTGGACGTGGCGCTGTCGGAGAAGGGCCGCGCGGAGGCCACCCGGGGCGGGCGGCTGCTGACGGAGTCCGGCGTGCTGCCGGACGTGGTGCACACCTCGGTGCTGCGCCGCGCCATCACCACCGCGCACCTGGCGCTGGACGCCGCCGACCGGCACTGGATCGACGTGCGCCGCTCCTGGCGCCTGAACGAGCGCCACTACGGCGCGCTGCAGGGCAAGGACAAGAAGCAGACCCTCGCGGAGTTCGGCGAGGAGCAGTTCATGCTGTGGCGCCGCTCCTACGACGTGCCGCCGCCGGAGATCGAGCTGGGCTCGGAGTTCTCCCAGGACGCCGACCCGCGCTACGCGGGCCTGGGCGCGGACCTGCCGCGCACCGAGTGCCTGGCCGACGTCGTGGAGCGCATGCTGCCGTACTGGCGCGAGGCGGTCGTGCCCGACCTGCGCGCCGGCAAGGTGGTGCTGCTGGCCGCGCACGGCAACTCCCTGCGCGCCCTGGTCAAGCACCTGGACGGCGTCTCCGACGCCGACATCGCGGGCCTGAACATCCCCACCGGCATCCCGCTGGTGTACCGCCTGGACGCCGACCTGCAGCCGGTCGTGCGCGGCGGGCAGTACCTGGACCCGGAGGCCGCCGCCGCGGCCGCTGCCGCGGTCGCCAACCAGGGCCGCTGAGGCCCTCCCGGCCCCGCCCTCAGGCGCCGGCCGCGACGCCCGTCGTCGCGGCCGGCGCCGTCGCCGTGCCCGTGGGGGCGCCGCTCGGGGTGGCCGGGCCGGTGCTCGGGCTCGCGGTGGCGCTCCCGTCGCGGCAGGAGCGCCCCAGCGCGGCCCGCAGGCGCTCCTGCGCGTCGACCACGGCGCCGCCCGCGGCGGGGTCGTCCACCGCGCCCGCGGCGCGGTCCAGCGCGGCCACGGCGGCGGTGAGGTCCGCGGTGGAGCCGCTGCCCGGGTCCAGCTCCCCGGCGGCCAGGGCGAGGCGGCGGTAGTAGTCCAGGACGAGCTGCGCGTCGGCGCGCAGCTCCGGCGGCGCCGCGGCCAGCACGGCCGCGTAGTACGCCGGGCCCTCCGCGGTGGTCACCAGCGCGTAGACGGACTGCGCGCGGGGGTCGCCGCGGTCCACGTCCAGCCGGTCCAGCTCGGTGCTGAGGGCGTCGTCCAGCTCGTCCTGGGCGACCTGCACCGCGGGGCAGTCGAAGGCCGGGGCCGGGGCGGTGGACGTGCTCGCGCTCGCCGCCGGCGAGGACGTGGGTTCCACCGTGGTGGTGGTGGGGGCCGGTGCGGCGGTGCCGCCGTCCGGGCCGGCCCCGGAGCAGCCGGCCGCCAGCGCGGCCGTGCAGGTCAGCGCGGCCGCGCCGGCCAGCGCGGCCGCCGCCGGGCGGGGCCGGCGCCGCCCCCGCCGCGAGTCCACGCCACGACGCTACACCGGCGCCGCCGCCCGGCCCCGGTGCGCTCAGCCGACCAGGGAGTGCCCCTGGGTCTCCTCCGGCTCGTGGGAGCCGGTGACCAGGAAGACGACGTTCTTGGCCACGGAGACGGCGTGGTCCGCGAAGCGCTCGTAGTAGCGGCTGCACAGGGTCAGGTCCACGGCCACCTCGGTGGAGTGCTCGCCGCTGTGCTCCATCAGCTGCGCGAACACGCTGCGGTGCAGGTCGTCCATCTCGTCGTCGTCCGTCTCCAGCTGCGCGGCCATCGCCACGTCGCGCGAGGCGATGACGCTGCCGGCCTTGGTGACGATGCGCTCGGCGACCTGGGCCATCTGCAGGATCGTCGAGCGGTACTCCGCCGGCACGACCTCCTCGGGGTGGCGCAGCCGCGCCAGCTTGGCGACGTGGCGGGCCAGGTCGCCCATGCGCTCCAGGCTGGTGCTCATCCGCAGGGCGGTGACCACCACGCGCAGGTCGGTGGCCACGGGCTGCTGGCGCGCCAGCAGCTGCAGGGAGCGCTCCTCCAGGTCGCGCTGCAGGGAGTCGATGCGCTTGTCCGCGGTGATGACGCTCTCGGCGATCTCGCGGTCGGCGTCCAGCAGCGCCGTCGTGGCGCGGGCCATCGCCGAGCGCGCCAGGTTGGTCATCTCCACCAGGGTGTCGACGAGGTGGACCAGTTCGTCGTGGTAGACGTTGCGCACGATTGCCTCTCCTCGAGCCGGCGGCGGGGGCGCGGTCCCGGAGCCGCGCCGGCCGCCCGTGTCCCGCACGTTCCCAGGCCGCGGTGAACGCCCACCACCCCGGGCGTGAACATCTGGCGCCGCGCCGTGCACCGGCGAGCGCGCGGCGTGGGCGCGTGTCGAGGAGAACCTTAGGCTGGAGGGGTGGTCGGCGACATCTCGAGCAGCATCGCGGCGGCCGCCGGCGTGCTCGCGGGTGCCGCCGGCGTGCTGGCCTTCCGCGTGTCCGACCGCCTGCAGCGCTCCCAGCCGCCGCCCCGCGAGCAGGTGGGGGTGCCGCCGGGCGTCAGCGACGTGCTGATGGCGCTGCGCTCGTCGGCCGTGGTGCTCGACGCCACCGACGAGGTCGTCAAGGCCAGCGCGGCCTCGTACGCCGCCGGGGTGGTCGCCGGCCGCGAGCTGACCGACGCCCAGCTGCGCGAGATGGTGCGCGCCTGCCGGCGCGACGGGCGCCTGCGCGAGATGGAGGTCGACCTGGCGGCCGGGCTGGGCCGCCCGCCGGCGGTGGTGCTGGCCCGCGTCTCGCCGCTGGGCCCGCGCCACGTGCTGCTGCTGCTGGAGGACCGCACGGAGTCGCGGCGGGTGGAGGCGGTGCGCCGCGACTTCGTCGCCAACGTCAGCCACGAGCTGAAGACGCCCGTGGGCGCGCTCTCGCTGCTCTCGGAGGCGGTGGAGGACGCCGCCGACGACCCCGAGGCGGTGCGCCACTTCGCCCGCCGGATGCGCCGGGAGTCCAAGCGGCTCACGCAGCTCGTGCAGGAGATCATCGACCTCTCGCGCCTGCAGGCCGAGGAGAACGTCGTCGAGCCGGCGCTGCTGGGGGTGGACGCGCTGGTCGCCGAGGCCGTGGACCGCAGCAGCTCCGTGGCCCACCAGCGCGAGTCCGAGATCGTGGTGGCCGGCGAGCACGGCGTGACCGTCAACGGCGACCGGGAGCTGCTGGTGACGGCGCTGCGCAACCTCGTGCACAACGCGCTGGCCTACTCCCCGGAGCGCAGCCGCGTCGTGGTGGAGGTGCGCCGGGTGCGCCCGGGCGCCGGCGAGGAGGGCAGCGGCCCGGCCGCGGTGGACATCGCCGTCTCCGACCGCGGGGTGGGCATCAGCCCCGCCGACCTCGAGCGCATCTTCGAGCGCTTCTACCGCGTGGACCCGGCCCGCTCGCGCCTGACGGGCGGCACCGGCCTGGGCCTGTCGATCGTCAAGCACGTCGCCGGCAAGCACGGCGGCGAGGTGCGGGTGTGGAGCGTCGAGGGGGAGGGCTCGACCTTCACCCTGCGCCTGCCGGAGGCCCCGGCGCCCACGCCGGCCGCGGACGCCGCGCCGGTGCCGGCGTCCGCCCCCCACGACCCCCCGCGGCGCGCCCAGCGCGGCGCCGCGGGTCCTTCCCGACGCCCCCCGGGCCACGACCCGGAGGACTCACCCCTGGAGGTTCGACCGTGACGCGCATCCTGGTGGTCGAGGACGAGGAGTCGTTCTCCGACCCGTTGTCCTACCTGCTGCGGCGGGAGGGCTACGACGTCGCCGTGAGCGACACGGGGCCGGCGGCGCTGGAGGAGTTCGACCGCGCGGGGGCGGACCTGGTCCTGCTGGACCTCATGCTGCCGGGCATCCCCGGCACCGAGGTGTGCCGCCAGCTGCGCACCCGCTCCAGCGTGCCGGTCATCATGCTCACCGCGAAGGACTCCGAGATCGACAAGGTCGTGGGCCTGGAGATCGGCGCGGACGACTACGTCACCAAGCCGTACTCCTCGCGCGAGCTGCTGGCCCGCGTGCGCGCGGTGCTGCGCCGCGGCGCGGAGCCGGAGGAGCTGGTGCAGACGACCGTCGAGGCCGGCGGCGTGCGCATGGACGTGGACCGGCACGTGGTGACGGTGCGCGGCGAGCAGGTGCCGCTGCCGCTGAAGGAGTTCGAGCTGCTGGAGATGCTGCTGCGCAACGCCGGGCGGGTGCTGACCCGGGTGCAGCTCATCGACCGGGTGTGGGGCTCGGACTACGTCGGCGACACCAAGACGCTGGACGTCCACGTCAAGCGGCTGCGCGCCAAGATCGAGCCGGACCCCTCCAACCCGCGGCACCTGGTGACGGTGCGGGGCCTGGGCTACAAGTTCGAGGGCTGAGCACCGGGGGCGGTTCGCGCGCCGGCGCGCGAACCGCCCCCGGCCGGTCTCACTGCCCGCCGCTGCCGGCTTCGCCGGTGCCCTCGGCGTCGGCCTGGGTGTCGCCGCCGATCCCGGTGCTGGTGTCGCCCTCGGCGACCTCGGTGGGCGTGGCCTCGGGCTCGCCGCCGGTCTCGTTCTCGCCCTCGTCGTCGGACTGCTGCAGGTTGTCGTCGGTGGCCGGGCCGCAGGCCACGCTGGCGGTGGGGCTCGGCGCGGCACCGGCCGCGGCGGTGGGCGCGGCGGTGGGGGTCAGCGAGGCGTACTCGAAGCAGGGGAGCACGACGGGCGCCTCCACCTGGCTGGTCTCGCTGCCCGCGCGGAAGGTCACCTGCACGGTCTGGCCGGGGTAGACCGGCACCTGCGGGATCTGCATCCAGCCCGCGTCCTGCTCGGGGCCCTCGACGGTCGAGGCGCCCTCGGGGGTGGCCGCGGCGCTGGCGCCGACCTGCAGCACCTGCCCGGCGGGGACGGTGAACGTCTGGCTGGGCGCCTGGCCGGCGTCCACGTCGGCCGAGACGGTCACCGACTCGTCGGTGTCGGAGGAGTTCACGAGGGTCACCGAGACGACGCCGGGCTCGTCGACCCCGGGGGAGACGACGAGGGCGTTGCGCACCTCGACGCCCGCGACGCGGGAGTTCTTGCCGTCGCTGGGGTCGTAGGGGCGCAGGGTGACCGCGGGGGAGAAGACCGTGCAGCCCGCGACGGCCACGGTGCTCGCGGCAGTGACGAGGGCGACGGCGGCGCGCTGGCGGAGCTTCACGCGCTCAGACTACCGGCAGTCGTAGCCGGTGACCCGGGCACGGGTGTCCGCGCGCCGGTCGCGCCCGCGCGGGCCGCCCGCGGGCCCTCCCGGGGCTCCCCCGGCCCTCCCGGAGCGGCCGCGGGAGGGCTGGGCAAGCGTTTGCTCAACGCTGCGCGACGCACGCGTGAAGCACGTCCCCGAAGGTCTGTCAAGGGGGCGCCGGGGCGGCCGCGAGCCCCTGACCTGCGCAAACGCGATCGCGCGGGGTGTTCGGGGCCCCCGTGGCGTGGTAAAGTGGAGTCAGGGAAAGGGGTCACGTTCTATGGCTTTCACGGTCGGCGAAACGGTCGTCTACCCCCACCACGGGGCCGCACTGATCGAGGAGATCAAGACCCGCACCATCAAGGGCGAGGAGAAGCTCTACCTCGTCCTCAAGGTCGCCCAGGGCGACTTGACCATCGAAGTGCCCGCCGAGAACGTCGACCTCGTCGGCGTCCGCGACGTCGTCGGCCGCGAGGGGCTGGACCGCGTCTTCTCGGTCCTGCGCACCCCGTACGCCGAGGAACCGACCAACTGGTCGCGCCGCTACAAGGCGAACCTCGAGAAGCTCGCCTCCGGCGACGTCATCAAGGTCGCCGAGGTCGTGCGCGACCTCTGGCGCCGCGACCAGGACCGCGGTCTGTCGGCCGGCGAGAAGCGCATGCTCGCCAAGGCCCGCCAGATCCTCGTCTCCGAGCTCGCCCTCGCCGAGAACACCAACGAGGACAAGGCCGAGTCCCTCCTGGACGAGGTCCTGGCCTCCTGACCTGCGCGCTCGTCGTCCCGGCCGCAGGCCGGGGCGAACGCCTGGGGGTGGGGCTGCCCAAGGCCCTGGTCCCCGTGGCCGGTGAACCCCTGCTGGTGCACGCCCTCCGGCGCGCCCTCGCGTCCGGCGTCGTCGACGTCGTCGTGGTGGTCGCCCCGGAGGGTGAGCAGCAGCACGTCCGCGACCTGCTGAGCCCCCTCGGGGCGCGCCGGCTGGTCGTCGTCGCCGGGGGCGCCGAGCGGCAGGACTCCGTGCGGTGCGGCCTGGCCGCGCTGCCCGAGGACGTCGACGTCGTGCTCGTGCACGACGCGGCCCGCTGCCTCACACCGCCCGCGGTGTTCCGCGACGTCGTCGCCGCCGTGCGCGCCGGCGCCGTCGCGGTGGTGCCCGCGCTGCCCGTCCCCGACACCGTCAAGCGCGTGGACGCCGCCGGTCGCGTCCTGGAGACCGTGGACCGCCGCGAACTCGTCGCCGTGCAGACCCCCCAGGGCTTTGCGCGCGCCCCGCTGGGCGCCGCCCACGAGGCCGCCGCCGGAGCGGCCCCCGCCACCGACGACGCGGGGATGCTCGAAGCCCTCGGTCACGAGGTCCTCACCGTGGCGGGGCACGACTCCGCCTTCAAGGTCACCCGCCCGGTCGACCTCGTGCTGGCCGAGGCCCTGCTGAGCGGAGGCCGCGCGTGAACGCGCACCCCACCGACCGGAGCGCCTGGCCGCGCGTGGGCACCGGCGTCGACGTGCACCCCCTGCAGCCCGGCCGCGAGTGCCGCGTCGCGGGCCTGCTGTGGCCCGGCGAACCGCTCGGCCCGGCGGGGCACTCCGACGGCGACGTGGCCGCGCACGCCTGCGCCGACGCCCTCTTCGCCGCCGCGGGCCTGGGCGACCTCGGCGCGCACTTCGGCACCTCGCGCCCGGAGTGGGCCGGCGCCTCCGGCGCGCGCCTGCTGGGCGAGGCGGCCCGCCTGGTGCGCGCGGCCGGCTACGAGATCGGCAACGTCTCCGTGCAGGTCGTGGGCAACCGCCCCAGGGTCGGCACCCGCCGCGCCGAGGCCGAGGCGGCGCTGTCGGCCGCGTGCGGGGCGCCGGTCAGCGTGGCCGGCACCACCACCGACGGCCTGGGGCTCACCGGCCGCGGCGAGGGCATCGCCGCCGTCGCCACCGCGCTCGTCGTGCCCGTGCCCCACGCGTGAGCCC